>NZVG01000046.1 GCA_002698145.1 Methanobacteriota archaeon
CCCATGTGCTGCAATGAAGAGATTTTTTCCTTCATCGAATGCTGGAAGTAAGGTTGACTGAAGGTAAGGAATCGTTCGAGCAGCAGTTAATTCAAGGCTCTCTCCATTTGGAGGAGGCGTGTCGTAGGAACGACGCCAAATTTTGACCTGCTCATCGCCGAACTTGTCCCGCGTCGCTTGTTTGTTCATGCCCTGAAGGTCACCGTACATGCGTTCATTCAACTTCCACGAAACATACACAGGGAGAATGTTTGAGACATCCGAACCTGCGTTCATTTGCGACCATTCAACCATTTTCCGCTCATTGTCACTCATCACTTCGCCAGAATCTGAGTATTGGAAAACAGGCGTCTTTCCGCTGTTGTGTTGGCTCAACGCGAGCATTGCTGTCATTTGCGCTCGAATGAGTGTGGAAGTGTGAACTTCATCGATTTGTACATCAGCAAGTTTCTGACCACCGGCAAGTGCTTCATCGATCCCCACCTGCGTCAACGGGACATCAACCCAACCCGTAAACAGGTTCGCAGCATTCCACATTGACTGCCCATGCCGCATCAGGATCAGTGACGCCATGTTTACCCGATACGCTGGTGGTGCATCAAGGCTACGACACAAAGCAACAACTTTATGCAAAAAGAAACAGAGAACATCCATGAAGTTCGATGTTAACCAATGGGACGAAATTCGGACGCATTTCGGAAAAATGTTTGATGGGTTAGGAACCACAGAGACTTCTGAAGAAATCCTCTCGTATTCGTCAATTGAACCGCATGTACCCACTGGAATCAAATTGTCGAGAGATGGCAAAATGGCAGCAAACATGCCATTGCATGACCTTGATTCAACTTTTCAACGTGTTGAATTCGATGAACTGCTTGAAGAATTAACCCTCATTGGAGAGGGGTTTAATTACACGTACAGAATTCCAAGTGAATTGCTTTCACTCAGACAATCTTAGCATCAATAGACCAATTGAACATCCGAAGCAGCACTTAATTCGATGACGCCAGGGGGGCCACTCCATGTCATCCAGTCCGAGTAACCATCGAGGAGCATTTCATCAGCGTTCTCTTTCGTGACACCGTTCGCTGCTTGCGAACCTGTTGAACAGTAAACCTTGGAGGCTCCTGAGGTGATGGTATTCATCATGTCGTAAATCATACCATCCGGAATCGAACCTTTCTCATTTACAGATTCAATGTATGCAGCATGAATCATTTTAACTCCATCTGCTGCAAAGAAAACGTCTACATCGTAGCCATCGTTGATGGCTTGTGCTGCGCAGGCTATGCCAACAATGCACTTTCTAAGATCAACGTCTGGGTCTGTTACAATTTTGATGAAGAACTTCTTGCTCATGCCCAAACCTCGAGGTTGTGATATTTGAGTCATTGTGGTATTTCTACTTGTTTCGGTTCAGGTAATCTTCGCCGTAATACGCCCACTGCTCCATGGTCCATCCGGCTGGCAATCCCTCAGGAGGAAGAGGCGGAGCGCTAGGAAGAGGTTGAGGTATTGGTGGTGCTATGAAGTCAAACTCCTGCTCCACTGCCGTCTTCTTTCGCAAAATCCCTACCATAAGCAGTACAAGAACAAGGAGTCCAATTCCAAGACCAATGAGTGTGAAGTTGTCACTCTCAGGAGACTGATTTGAAGCAAGATGCTTGGAAGAATCGTTTGGATAAGCATCGGTTTGGTCCGACCATCCATCACCATCGGAATCCAAACATCCAACGAAGTCCTCTACAGATGTACCAAACGTTTCTGGACAATCATCAGAGAGGTTTGTCCCCTGTTGGTCAGCGTATCCATCGCCATCCATATCCGACCAGAATCGAGCATCGTTGACGTATGCGTCGGAACGATCTTCCCAGCCGTCTCCATCCGTATCAGGACAGCCATATCGATCGATTGAGGAAAGACCGTAAATTTCTGGGCAACTGTCTGGTGTTACTCCTTGCGGATTATCACCATAGCCATCACCATCTGCATCACTGTGCTGCGTTGGTTCTTGGGGTAAATCGTCGTTGAGATCCGACCATCCATCACTGTCTAAATCCTCACACCCAAAAAAGTCCTCTGTTGATGTACCTGGAACACCGAGGCAGTCGTCCCCTTGATATCCATCAACCGCATCTCCAAACCCGTCGCCATCCTCATCGGAATGTTGCGAGGCTTCATTCGGGAAGGCGTCGTTGAGGTCTGACCAACCATCTCCATCCGCATCTGGGCAACCGAACGAGTCTTCGGTTGAATCGCCTGCAACATCCATGCAAGCATCTCCTTCGAATCCGTCAAGATTGTCTCCAAAACCATCGTTATCTGAATCAATCCATTGTGTTGACTCTGCCGGGAACACATCGATGGAATCACTGTACCCATCCGAATCGTAATCACTGCACCCAAGTTGAGATCCCATGAAACTCGACCCAAAACTCATTGGACAATCATCAACATCATCGGTGAATCCATCGTTGTCATCGTCCATGTCCTCAGTCGCATCCTCACAGCCATCTCCATCGACGTCGTTTTGATTGTTTGAGAAGAAGCCAGGAGAGCTTTGTGGACACAAATCCACACTCGCTGTCGATGGGGCACAAGCCCAGGAACTGCTCACCTCATTTGCATCGCAAATACGGTCATTGTCATCATCAACATCTTCCATTGAGTCTTGACAGCCGTCACCATCATAGTCGGTTGAGACTGAGGACGTCCACCCTAAGTCACCAATTGGGCAAAAATCTGAGCCATCGCTGATACCGTCGTTATCATCATCCAAATCTTCCGTAGCATCGAAACACCCGTCTCCATCATGGTCATTTGAGAGTGATGATGTCCATTCAAGCTGCCCTTGAGCGCATTGATCGTTCACATCGACGACCAAGTCATTGTCATCATCAGCATCACAGACATCGCCCATCGAATCGTTGTCATAGTTGGCTTGAAGTGGGTTTGCGATGCTCGGACAATTGTCGACTTCATCCCCAACACCATCGCCATCTTCATCGGTGTATGGATCGATTCGAACAACCTCGTCTTGACCGTTATCAACGTAGTAAAGGTGATCGTTTGGTCCGACTTCTAACCCCATAATTGAGGTAGCAGTTGTTTGAATTTTGTCGAGTTGGACAGCGCTTTTTCCATCGGAAGCCAAGTCATAAGCGACAATCTTTCCATTACCATTTTCCGAGACAAAGAGTTGTCCATCAGCAAGCGCAATACCGGAGGGTAGGTTTAGGCCGGTTGCTAAGATTCCCCATTCTACACCACCAATTCGAGAATATTCAGCCAACGGCTCAAGTCGTGAAGCGTCGTCCATAATGTTGGTTGATGTGGTCGTTGGGTCGTCTGTATTGACCCAAACGACGCGATTTGCGCCAGCATCTGCGATGTAGAGCATTCCGTTTGATTTGTCCATGACCATGTGGCTCGGTGTTCCATAGGAATGCGTAAGTTGAACGTCGGAGTATCTACGAACGACACCGTCTGAGTGATCGTGCTCACCAGTATCATGATCTTCTTGGAAGTCATAACGAACAAGTTCACCGTAATACCCATCGTTGTACCAGTAAACGTTGTCATAGTCATGAGCGATTCCAACACCGTACGGTGACTCGTGGAGCATATCGATGTGACTACCGAGCAAGCCGTTGCCGGTGTTTTGATTTTCGATGGCAAAATGGCTCAAGGACGAAGGCCACAACGCCGGCCCCATGAAATTATTTGGATTTGCTTGGCCGTTGTAGGTATTCCTTGATTCCTGTGCTGAACCCCATTGATAGTCGAATTCAGGGTGATAGGCGCCGAATGAAATTGCACTCACCTCTTCCAAGAAGTGATTCCTGTGTGAATCGGCTCGGTTCTGCGAAGTTTGGTTTTCTAGCCCAGTGTTCTCAACAATGGTTATGGTGTCTGTTGCTCGATTTGCTATCCACAACTCATTTGCACGACCTGGATGAAATTCCAAGTCTCGAGGATCGTTGAGGTAATCCGATGAGTCAGCAATGGTAACTTCATCAAAGCCAACACCGAATTGCTCCACAATCTCTGTTTCTTTTGCTTCCGAAGCATACGACGGAATCGAAAACAGAAGCAGCAAAATGGTTAGGACAATGACCTGTCTCCTCAGCATGAATCAACCTGAATTTTCACACATATCATATCTTGCCAAAGCGGTGCAGCACTGTTTGACCTTCGTCCGCTCCGACCTTCATTCAGATTCATCTGTTGGATTGTCGTGGAGACTTAGCCGGAGAACGCATGCAGCAAGTGCTGCTGATAGGATAAAGAGTGCCGCTCCTGTATATCCAGGGATTCCAATTCCGACACGAATAATGACTGTGGAGAGAATAAATCCGGTGTTTCGTGCTAGTTGAGGGAAATCTGTGATGTGGCGATAGGATGCGAGCAGTATAACAATGTCAGAGACGATTAACCAAGTGAAGAAATCGGAGAAGAAGACAGTTCGACTCAATCCAGTATCGCCGTCAACAACACCCATGAGCCAAGTGGTGAAAGAATACAATGCCACGAATATGTAGACCACTGCCAAACCACAGGCAAGGTGCTTCTTTTGTTGCACGAATACCCGAACCGATTCATCTTGTTGACTGGGTTTCTTTGCTACAGAGGTTTGGTGTCGAAAATACAACGCAGTCCCGAATAAAACAACAAATGCAACGGCTTCCATCGCAATGAACGCAACGTCTGCATCAATGGATACATTGTCTGCGTCACCGATATCGGCAAGATTCTTGAAAATATCACGAACGACAAGGAGTGTTACAACCTCGAATTGTTTTCCAATCGAATTGGAAAAAGATTCAGGGATTGCCCGTATTAGTTCGTAAACTTCGTAGGCCAGGATAATGGAAAATGGTGTGTATAGTGCATCGAGATAAGAATCTATGAAAGAGTCCAAATCTGAGGATTCAATAAAACTTAGATCATACAATACGCAGAACAACAGGTGCAAAAGGAAGCCCAAAATTGCGAAGTTAATCGCAATACGTCTCAAGAACGCGTCAGTGTTCTGACCGAGGAAAAACTCGTGTATCCGTTGCGAATTCACAATTCAAGTTCAAATCCATAGCCTAAATAGAGTTGTTCTTATGCAATAAGGATAAACAAGCGTTGCAATGGTTAGTCTGACGGATTATCAGCCGTGGTATTTCGTCCAGGGCCCACCTGTTTCAGGTCGTGTATACCATGCTTCTGATCCGGCGGGATATTCCAACCACTCGTAACCCTCTTTCAGTACACCCCTCGCATCGCTCGGTGGCTCATCATCAAATGCGTCATCAAAAGTATCGAACACCTTGCCCTCATCAAAATCGTCAATGGCTTTAATTCCGGTTCCACCAGGACGTGATAAGATAGCTAGAAGCATTCCAATTGTCATTGTTGCCAAGGAACCGATTTGGATGTTTTTGTAAATGTCGCAGCTGCCGGTGTCGTTCAGAATGCATTCGAGACGTAAATCTCCAGAAAATGAGAAGAATGGTATTGAAAGGACGATTAAGAACAAACCAAGTGAAAAACGCAAGTCTCGCATGATTTGCTAGATTGCCCTAATGTAATTGAGCCTATCTATGACCATAACACTGCTATGCTTGACGCCTAGGAATTTTTGTGCTCAAAATCGCTAAAATAATATATCCTTAGATTGAGAATTAATCATGGGAGATGTTGGCGCACCTCTCGAATATTATTCTCGCACACTCGGGCATTTCATCGGATATTGGCACATGCTCGCTATTTTCAGTATCTTATCAGGGATCTTTTTGTTGTTCCTCGCCTACCTTATTCTGAAAGCGAATTCTGGGAAAGCAAAAAACCGATTTATGGCCTTGATGCTGGTCACAGAAGCATTGCGTTGTTTCACTTCGATGTTGTTCTGGGTTTATGCTTGGCCTGAAGAGATGTTGAGTGTATTGAGGCCTGGACGGGTTGTCTACTACACAATGTCCCTACAGTTGTTCTTTCTCTATATGGCCGCTGCTACGTTTTACAGTGAAAAGCAGTGGGCAAAAAGAATATCTGGATTCTTCAACTTCCATGGACTGTACATTTTGCCAGTGTTCTGCTTGACATTTATCTTAACAGTGAGCTACTTCATGGGAGGTACAAACACATCGATTGGAGACATCAGCTGGATTTATTGTGAAAGTGTAGGTCCTGGCATAGGTTCCACCGTCTCCGGTGAACCACTGCCGTTCGAGGTCGTATGCGTTCAGGAGTACGAGTCGATCTATCCCATGACATTCACGAACGTCGTGCTCGGCCCATTGAGTAGAATCCTGCTGTTCATCCCTCTCATTGGCGCCATTATCGCAACGATTGCATTAACACGTTCACGAGATCGAATCGATGAAGCTGAGGATACAAATCTGAAAGGAGAAGTCCGAGCAGTTCGATTGGGTTTCCTTGGTAAAACAGTCATGCAAGTCACAACGACACTGATTCTCTTTTGGATGATATTGCTCATCGGTTCAGCCCCGAACTTGAATGTAAGTCCATTTAATCCAGAGTTTCCATTGTCAAGCACGCTCATGTTCTTACCCCCACTAATGCCTACAGCAGTCGTGCTCGCTGCATTGTTTGAAGGAGTTATTTTCACCTACGCAGTGGTGAAAAATGATATGTTTGGCATCGACGAGCAACTGAGAAAGACATTCACAACCACTATCTTTGCCGGTTCTGGAGCTATTCTGTTTTTGGTCAGTACCGAACTTATGGAGTCCGTTTTTAACCAGGGCTGGATTGGAGGAGTCTTCATCGGTATGACGTTCCTGTTGCTTCGAAAACCCATCATCGCGACATTGGGTGGTGTCTCAACACGACTTATTCCCGAATCACACACAAAGGAGGAATTGGGATACCTCGAAATGTATTTCTTGGCAAAGAAAGATCAAACGATTACAGAAAATGAACGAATGATGCTTGATTTACAAGCCAAGTCATACGGAATTACTGCGGATAGGAAAGCCTATCTCGAACAATGGTACGATGAAATGCTGGAAAAGAGCGGTGACAACAACGATTTGGCTCGAAAATACGGCAAAAGCGGCATCAATATGATGAGCATCTTCAGCACGACTGGGGAGGCACCCATCGATGAACGTGAAATTTTGCAAGCGTTCAATCAGATGGACCAAAACAAGGACGATGTCCTTTCAAGGGACGAATTTTCGAGTGCCCCGGAGGTTTCGAAGTTACCTCAAGAGTCGCAAGAAGAATTGTTTGATACAATTGATTTGAACGACGACGGAGTTATTCAATACGAGGAGTTCAAACTCCAAGCACAGATTACGGAATCAGAGGTCTTGGCTATCAACAGAGAAGAGATCTATATGGAAGCCTACAAAGTTGCGATGGAAGACTTCATTATTACCGAAGACGAGCGAAAAATGCTAAAAATTCAAGCAAAAGCATTGGGCATATCCGATCAACGCGTACAGGAATTGGAACAAGATTACAATTCAGGCATCGAAGCAACAGAAGAGGAATAAAACGAGTTTTTCAAACACGCATTTAATTGTGATTTATTTGAGAATCCAATAGCACCCTTGGATTGGTTATTCAGATGACGTCGAATGAGTTGAGTAATGCATCAGCAAATCAATCGTTCAATCTTTGGTACCATCCATTGTACACTGACGGAATTCATGTAGAGGCTCGCTTCCCGAGGGAGCGGTATCAAATTCTTCTCAACAGGCTAAAGGATTCAGAGCAGTTTCACATGTTTGCAATTCGAGAACCTCGTCAAATCTCGAAAGATTCTCTTCTCCTCGCTCATGACGCAACATACGTCGAAGAATTTCTTGAGCAAAAATTGAGCGAGAAAGAGATGCGAAGGATTGGCCTTACCCCATGGACCCCGAAAATGATTGAACGAACACTTTGTTTGACAGGTGGTGCGCTCGAAGCAACCATTCATGCGGTTAACCATGGCGGAATCACAGGAAATATGGCAGGTGGAACCCATCATGCGCATCGAGATTTTGGTTCCGGATATTGCATCTTCAACGATCTCGCAATCTGTGCGATGTATGCAATCGAGGAATTGGGAGTAAAACGAGTTGCAATTCTCGACCTTGATGTGCACCAAGGTGATGGGACAGCAACAATTCTGTCGAATGAAGCGCGTACGCGTACGATTTCCGTCCATTGTTCAACGAACTTTCCGTTCCGGAAATCTGTAAGTGATTTTGATTTACCTGTTGAACCCAAAGCTGGTGACGAATTGTTCATGGAAAAAGTTCGAGAGGCAGTCGAACTGTGTGTTGATTTTCAACCAGAGCTCGTACTGTACCAAGCAGGGGTTGATGGACTGGAACAGGATCATTTGGGGAAACTCTGTGTTTCAAGAAAAGGCATGCAAGAACGGAATCAGTATGTGTTTGAGAAGATGTTGAAAAACAGAATTCCGACGGTCATCTTCATGGGAGGAGGCTATTCAAAACCGATAGAACACAGCCTTGATTCATTCTATGACTTGTTTATTGATGCAAGCATATGGAACAAACGATGGTCCTGATGTTTGAACCCAACGTTGTAGAGAGAATGAACGCCTTAAGCTCCATTTGAGAATGCAATCATTCTCTCAAGAGGAAGATGATCGGCTGTGTCCTTGCAATAATGTGCCTCAACGACTTTGCCTTCCTCATCGATCAAAATATCAACTGGTATTGTTGATAGTTTTGATATTGACAAAGTAAGAGGAACATATCCCCTGAGTGTGGCTTGTAACAGTGTAAGTGGTGAACGCAAGGCACCCCACATGAATTTGAAGAACGACTTCTTCACACCGTTCTTGTTGAATTGCTCATAGGTTTCATCGGCAACCACGACGAATGGAGCATCGTGCTTCTTCATTCGTTTCTGGAGTTCCCCTACCTTTGCATCAAAGACTGCAACCATCACAGCATCCTTGGAAAATTCATTCCATCGTTGGATGATTCTCCTAATTCGCATGTTGCACAATGGGCATGTTGAGAACCTGAAGAACGTCAATATCACACGCTTACCCTTCATGTCCGCCATGTTGAAGGTCGAGCCATCGATTGCTGGTAACGTAAACTGTGGGGCTTCATCCCCACTTGACAATTGAGCCATGAATCTCCTAGTGACGTGAGATGAATAAACTCTTCCAACCTAAGCCTCACAGAATAATTGGTAAAATTGCAAACAATACCAATGGTGATGCCGCCATTCCAACATCTCTCAAGAAAAGAAGGAGAAGCGATTTCGTACTCGTCTTTGCAACTTTGTCGAATTCTTCCTGCATCTTTTCATCGATGATGTCAGATACTTTCCCTGCTCCTGCCCTTGCAGCTTCGATTGCTGCGCCTACAGCAACAGAAGCAAGGAGACCGGCGGGGCTCAATTTTCTCATTCTCAGTGCTCGTAGTCCCCACACCCTTGCACTTCGTTTGCCGACCCTCGAGGCTGCATCGAGAGTGGTTGTTTCATCCCCTTCGACTGTTTCCTTTTTTGAAAAGCGTCTAAAAAATCTCCTAGTTTTGATTCCAACGTCTGCAATTTTCTTTAATTTATCAACATCGTAACGGTCCACAGACACTAACATCCGACGAACTCTCAAAATTCTGAACGCATCAAAAACAATCCATAATGAAAAGAATACGAGTAAAATCAAGAAGCCCAGAAAACCTGCTTCCCCCCAGGAATCCCATCCTATGGGATCGAATCTGATTCTGAAAAGAATTACAATTAACGGCGGTAATGTGAATGCTAAGGATTCATTTAGAACCAGTACAGAGAGTCCTTTGATCGGTAACTCCCGGAGTTGCCGAATTGCCCAGCCTCCATGGGGTGCAAATTTTTTGATAACTCGATACAGAGGCCTGGTCAACAACAACGTTCTGAACAGAAACGGTAGCCAAATCAACACAAGTACATACAATTCCCATGGCCCTTCAGGAGGGAAAGACGGGATTTGCAGTGGGTCAGACACAATCGTCCATCCCGCTCCGATTCATGAATAAATCGCAGTATTCATTCCTTTTTGAGCATGTTCTTCATGCTCGTGTCAATACCGTCGAGGGCTTCACAGATCTTTCGCCCGTATTTTCGGCCGATTCCATATCCTGCTCCGGCTGCTGAACCAGCAGCTATTGCATTGAAAGTCAACGAGGCTATAGCGAGTCCACCGATTAGAACTGGAATCATTCTTCCACCCCTTCGACGAATTCGGTGACTACAACAACTTCCTGGATGGAATCGTTCTTCAGGTCCTCAAACTCAGCATGCTTTCGATAATAATGACGGAATGTACTATGAAATACTCCCGCCATTAGTCCAACAGTTCCAGCAGCAATTGTTGCTGCAAACAATCTTCCAATCATTCTTCTTCACCTTTTTTTTGCCCGTTCGATCCGACGACATTCTTCACACCTTGTGCAACCGAACCGACAACGTTGCCAGCGGTTTCTACGGTGATCTTGGTCACCTCACCTGTCGCATCGATGGCAGCTTTGATGACTCGACTCGAGCCAACTGCCAAGTGAACAACGGTTTCTTCTCCAGCGTTCACCATCTCTTTGACGGCTGAAGCAAATTCATCGATTAAGGAACCGAGTCCTTTACTGACCTTGTCGACGGCTTTCTTCCCGGACATGATTTTGGGATAGCCCTGATGGATATAAACAAAGGAGGGTTTTCTTAGGGGGTTAAATTACCCGCTATCATGCATCACTCGGCAGATAGAAGAAATCATCTGGGTAGTACTCCATGCGAATACCCAAATCGATCCATCGGCCTATGTCGCTGCGTAGACTTCGTCCTGATTCCAAAATGTCATAGGTGACGATAGGATGACCACCTCGGCCTTTCTTATCCGAGTTGATTTGGGTGACATAACCCGCATCAACGAGTTTCTCAAGGTGGATTTTCAGTTCTTTTCGTTCAATACCCGTTGCTCGCTCAATACGCATCAAGCGCTTTGATTCTGCATCGCGTTCACGCATTCGAGACAGATACAAGAGAATACGATAGATAGTCACGGACAGGTCTCGTCGCCTTCGTTCCATATAGGGGGTAATTTGCCCCCGGTATTCTAAATTAATCCAACAATGCAACTAGAATCTCACTTCACAACACTCAAGACAATGAGACAGAACATTGAGCCAATGTCGGAAGCCATCATTGATCCAGATATCCGGGTCGCGCAAACCCTTCCTTCTGAATTTTACACAGACGAGAAGTATTTCTCAAAGCAAATGGAGGAGCTGACTCGCTCTCTCCAGTTTGCTGGACATCAGAGTGAGTTTACATCCGATATGACGCCAATTTCACATCTTGAATCGATTCTAGGACAACCGACCCTCCGAACAATGAATGAATCCGAAGCATTTCTCCTCTCCAACGTTTGTACGCACAGAGGCATGATTCTGTGTCAGGAAAGCAGGGACGGTAAGTCAATTCAATGTCCATACCATGGACGAACGTTTCACCGAGATGGTCGCCTAAAACACATGCCTGGTTTTGCAGATGTTCGCAACTTTCCTGCTCAATCGGATGACCTTCCTCGGCTCAAACTTAGCGAGTGGTTTGGCTTTGAATTTGCATCCGTCAGTGATGCAGTCGACATTGAAGCAATGATGCAACCGGTTACACAGCGAATGGATTGGTGGTTGGAAAATTTACACCTAAAGCATGACCCTTCGAGAGATCGGGAATGGAACATTGATGCAAATTGGATTCTTTATGTTGATAATTACCTAGAAGGTTTTCACATTCCATTTGTTCATCCAGAACTAAACAATGCATTGGCGAGTGATGGATATTCTACGGAATGCTTTGACAATGCAGTCCTACAAATTGGCTTAGCGAATGACGCGGACGATGTTTACTTTGAAATTCCTGAGGGTTCGATTGATGCTGGAAAACGTGTTGCAGCCTATTACTGGTGGCTTTATCCCAATCTAATGATGAACATTTATCCTTGGGGTGTATCAATGAACATCATCATACCTACAAGCGTTAACACAACAACCGTGTTGTTCAGGAGTTATGTCCAAAAGCCTGAACTTTTGGACAAAGGTGCTGGATCTCTTCTTGACAAAGTTGAGCTTCAAGACCAGTTTGTCGTGGAAGGATGCATGCGTGGTCTTCAATCAAAGCTGTATCAACGTGGGAGATATTCACCTACACATGAAAAAGGCGTGCACCAATTCCACATGAATCTGACAAAGGAAAAAAGGTTTGAAAGAGAATCTTAGAATTTGATGTGTTCTTTTTCTGAGAAGTCGCTGTACTTCTGATCGGTTGGTGGTTTACCTCTCCGAATCATTGCAATGAGGAGGAATGCGACCAAAACAAGGACGAAGATCAATGCAGCAGCCCTCAAATCTTCATTTGCGAATGCATTTGACTCTAACTCTTCTTCTGAGCGAAGATCGATTGAATCGTCGCAACCGTCGGGAATCGAATCTGCATCCAAGTCAATGGAGTCATCGGATTCAGGGCAGCGATCGAATTCGTCGGCTGTCCCATCGTTATCTGAATCAATCATCTCATCGCAACCATCGGGTATTCCATCGAAATCCACATCGATGGAATCGTTGTAATTGTTGCAGCGGTCCGCATCATCTGAGATATTGTCCCCGTCAGAATCAATCAACTCATCGCAGCCATCTGGAATCCCATCAAGGTCAACATCGATTGCATCATCAAAGTTGTTGCAGAGNTCATCGGNATCCGAAACACCATCATTGTCTCGATCGATGAGGTCATCNCANCCATCNGGTATTGCATCNAAATCCTGATCGATGGCGTCGTTGAANAATGGGCAGAGNTCGTCNGCATCGGANACACCATCATCATCGGAATCAAGTTGGCTATCGCTGCAACCGTTGGTGTAGACNGATTCTCCGACTGGCGTTTGTTGACANAGNTCNTCNGCATCCATGATTCCATCTTGGTCTNCATCGGTNGTGCTNCCTGGGTNACGNTGTTCTTCACTGCAACCATCGAGGTAAACTTCCGTTGNATCTGGNGTATCTGGACATGCATCCTTATCATCGGTTACTCCATCTGAATCCGAATCAGAAATTGGGTGNAATAAGTCGTCCATAGCGGATGAAATTCGAACGTCCCAACGNGAACCGTGTTCCCTCAAACCCGCCTCNTTGAAATGNATTGTATCGTACCGCCATTGCGTGCCGTTTAGGTCATCAGTNTGCGGGCCTGGAAACGTCAACGGATCATCTGCAATCACNGCATTTTGACCCTCAATTATCCATCCCATCTTNANNGGATCTCCATTCGGAACAAAACTTACACGAGCCACAATCCAAGGTATCTCATAANCTGCATGTTCTCGACTTCCAAGCACAACCTCTCCAAGCATGCGGGCATAATCTTCTGCAGCAGTACCNCCAGCATTGCTTTCTCCTTGATGCCACAAAATGGCTCTTGCTCCGCTCGGTTCGACCGCATCGAGGGCGTCAGTGATTCGAGGAAACAGGTCATTTTGGCTTGGAACCCATCGATCGACTGGTGTACCGCCATAGCCAACTGAGAGGAAACCAATCGGTACATCGTAACGACTTGCAAGGAGATCNCCAGCAACCGGCCAAGGAGANCCACNGGNTCCTGTNGCAGCAGGTTGTGGATCGTAACCGAAACGCCAACCGCTGGGNCCCCAAGTGCTCACTCGTGANTCTGTTGGCGTNAGAGGNGCNTCCCCCGAATTNGCAGAATTTGATTGACCTGCAACGATGAATACTTCTCCNACACCAANNGGNTCNATNGTTTTTATCGCAAGTGGGTTANTGTTNTGCATNAANCGAAGTTCGAGACGNTNCCAACCGGTTGGAACCTCAATNGTGCCNTAGAAATTTGAACTCAANGGTACAGCGANAAANTCCCATTCAGATTCAAATCCNGTTTCAAGATCGATGTATCTGCCTTCAATCAAATCGGCTGTATACTCCGTTGANCCACGTANTGAGAANATACCGTTGTTGNNNTCATCACGTTGGACAACTTGNTGATCNTCNGGTGATTGCAATGTAATCATNAGNTCAGATGGCGTTGGTCCAGAACGGACCAAAACAGTCAAACTTTTGAGATTGTATTCTGCTGCATTTGATGCAAAGGTCCAATCTGGGTTCTCATCAAGGTNAGGATTGCTCCCTATTCCAACNTCNTCTGNATTTGAACTGCCCCAAGCATTGTATGCAAACAGNGTNTGACCAGACTCATAATCGTGGATTTGCATNCTTCCATAGCCNGCNGAATCAGANCTCCACTGTGCATCTGCNAAATCATAANTTGAATCGTCTCCATTTGGAACGCCCAAGGANTTTGAAGTTCCGTAATTTGTCCCCCAAAATTCGATTACACCNGTATCAATAACTCCGAGTGAGGATAGATTCTCGTGNTTCGATTGGACNTCGACGTCTGTCANAAGTTGATTGNACACANTTCCAGNGTTGAAGGNCGGCACCCCTAATTTNTCNGCATGCGTCGTAAGACTAGGAAANGAGACAAAGACCCATGTTCGGTCCTCATTTGGTTTTTCGAGCTCAAGGTAATACGCAACACGATCGAAGTNGAAATCAATGCTTGAACTGGNGTCAACTGAGTATGGAATTNGTTGATTGTTGTACTCCGCATCATCGGGAATATCCAANTGATAGACAATCGTGTAATCTTCTGCACCATTAACGTCGTCGGATACAGATTGCTGAAGGACTGGAAGNTCGTNAAGNACTTCATCCGCCATTGGCGTCCATGTTGAAATCAGCANAATGAGAATCAAGGAAACGATGAATCCCCGTCGACTCATATTCTTGGGTGTTCATCGTGAGATATATACCCATACACGATATTTTACGAGAAAAACCAATCAGTGTAATCCTACTCGAATCGTNTGGGGGAGAGTTGTGAATAAAGTAAATCTGTCNGNGAAATTTTCTCTTTTTTCAGAACACTGGACACCAAAAATTATTGCAGAATTGAACGATTATCAAATCAAGATTGCNAAGGTAGAGGGTGATTTTGTNTGGCANAATCACTCAGATACGGATGAATTCTTTTTGGTCATNGAAGGAANCTTGTTCATTGAATTCGAATCTGAAACAATGGAATTGAAAACTGGCGAATTGTGTGTNGTCCCNAAAGGAGTTCAGCACCGTCCTTACGCCAAAGAGGAATGCANAATCATGCTCATTGAGCCTCGAGGGGTTGTCAACACAGGGGATGCTGAGAGCGAACTGAGAGCATCAAATGATGTTTGGATTTGAACCGAACATCTCATCATATTGGATGCCTTCGGACGTGCATGGTCTTCACCCACGACATGGCNNATTGGCTCAGTTTCAACATTGACGAGGATTGGCTCGCTGAAAACATCTCATGGAAGGATTTTGGNACCGGTGTNCGTTTGGGNAAACTCAAGCGTGAGGAAAAAACGTCTTTGGTCTTGTATGAAGCACAATCNGAAGTTGAGGTCGATGCGTTCATGCCACACAGCCATCCTGGCGGCGAATGCTACGTCGTTCTTGAAGGCGAAGTCTGGGATGANGATGGAACCTATCCCACAGGATCAATCGTATGGATGGACCCTGANTCNGCACACACNCCNAANACGCGTGGGAAGACATTGATTCTCGTANTGTGGCCTCAAGGTGTTAAATCAGTTTGATTCCAAGTCATACTCGCCNCTNATGAGCATTCCATCGAAAAGGAATGGNCCTGCTGGGACGACNGCNGCNATGAANCCATGNATCANCGCTGTCATNTTCCAATGNCGACNGACTCCANCAAACAGCAANGCAATGAATGCGACGAACAATCCNCCATGNACGGCACCGACGATTGAGACCAATTCTGGCTCGCCACCAATGTANTTGACNGGCATGGCAACTGNGAACANAAACAAGGCTGAGAAACCCTCGAGNTAACTAACCAATGAGACNAGTTGNTTCATGANTCAACTTCCACCATNGGNCTACTTGANCCNCACGANGGNCANTCTTGNTCNTCGCTGTCANNGTAATCNTNNTTGCANGCNGGNCANACCNNNGCNAGTTNCATCTTGCCCATGGACTCAANAGCNTCGCCTTGAAGGGACAAGTATCCGCTGGCAACGTTCCCGACAGTGTATCGCCCTGCTCCACCAAGCCTAACCAAGAGATCGGGAGGAAACGTTACTGTTCCAGTTTCATCGATGATGAGTTCTCGATCCTTGCTCANATCTTCNACATCNATGGATTCNCCATGCTCTGCAACAAAACGACCGTCCCTCAACTCGAGGGATCGATTGGCAAAGGAAGCAACNTCCTTTGAGTGTGTGACNATCAAGAANGANACNCCGTCGTTCTCATGCANGTCTTTGAACAGTGCAAGGACTTCNCGGCTNGTCACNGGATCCAANGCTCCTGTTGGTTCATCTGCAAGAATCAATCGAGGNCGNGTGATGAGCGCACGNGCAATCGCTACGCGTTGTTGTTCTCCACCGCTCANCATCGATGGAAGTGCTCGNATTCGATGNCCCATACCCAGTCGCTNAAGCATTGCATCGGCTTTGGCGAGTGCTTTCCTCGAAGNAACNCCTTGATGNCGGAGTGGTTGTGCAACNTTGTCNCGNGCATTCAAATCAGGAAGGAGGTTTCCTTCCTGGAAGATGAAAGAAACGGTCTTNTGTCGAAGTTCTACCAATTCCTGTCCTTTCAGACGGGTCATGTTTTTGCCAGCGAGACTAACAGANCCCGCACTNGGTTTCATGAGCCCTCCGAGACACTTCATNAGCGTCGATTTACCTGATCCAGATGGACCAACAACNGCGATTGCTTCACCGGCTTTCATGTTGATNTGCAAACCTCTGAGNGCGACAACGTTTCCGTCCTCAGCCTTNGATTCATACACATGATACAACCCATCAGATTCCAGAATGGTTTCGCTCATCTTCACTCCCCCTTCAGCACACTGGCCAAATCCGCTGTTAACGCTCGTCGTGTTGTCACAAGCAATGCTACAACAACTGCNGCAAAGACTGCCAAAGACACGAAAATAATCTGTGACCANGGATAGACAAGCGTCCGTTGTATGGTCGTCGATGATCCTCCAAAGATTTGGAAGATGAATCCGAAGATGTCNAAGAATCCGTTAAAGGACAATGCGAGTCCGACACCAAGAACGATNCCGAGTGCCATNGAAACAACAACAATAGAAAGAATCTCGAACANGACCAATCGGATAATTTGGTTTGGAGAAGCACCAATCGCTTGCANNACTGCCANTTCTTTTTGACGTTGACTGAGCACGAGGGAAAGGAAAACGAAACTTGAGGCAACTGCTGCAACACTTGCAACAACAAACTGCAGTGAGAGCAAACCGGGTGTTCCGAAAATTAAACCNCCGTTTCGCTCNACGTCCTTGTGTGTACTCGACCAATCNAGNACTCCAGATACACGCGAATCTGCTTTGATTTGTGAAGCAAGCGATTCTAANTCATCGCCTGAAAGTCCGTCNACGCGCACNATCCANGTCTTTGAGCGAAACTCATCNGCTGCAGAATCTCCTACCAGATTNCGCCATGAATCTTCGCCNATGANCAGTGCAGATCCAATTGTTGCTGCNCCGACNCCNGGNATGTATTCGTGNGTNCCCATGTAGTACATCGTGTTCGTNTAAGGNGTAACAATAACCTGAACACGNGTGTCTGCNAAGAAGAGATCTTCTGCTANTGGTGGAGGTAGTTGGCTTGCACCNCTNGCACAAGCGGTGTCATCGCTGTTGGTTCCATCAGGACATGTTGTNTTGGANAGNATGGAGGATGAGAGNTCAAACAANCCAAANGCTCCGGCGAGGTTTGCATTCGTAAAGTCNGCATCCTGGAATGAACCGCCCATGAANTTGACAAGAATTGCNTTNTCNAGNTTNGCNCCGGTCANATCCGCATCGCTCAGGTTCACNTCGAGNAGNACGGATTCGCTCANGTTNAGGTTNGAGAGGTCTGCNCCNGCAAGGTTGGTGTTNGACAAATCAACNCGTCCTANATCNCTNTCATTCAAGTCTTGATTGGAGAGGTTGAGNCCACTCCAATCTGCATCCATNAGCAGAGTGTAAGCTTCAAACAGCNNCAGTGGGTCTGATTCTTCAGAACCACCNGAAGTGAAGTTGAATTNGATNTNTTCCCANACNAATGTNATTTCACGAGACTTCTCNTCACCGGGNTGGAGCAAAACATCGTCGAGTCGGTTNTCNTCGCCACCACGGTCAGAACCNGGNAAGTCGAGCGANTATGCAGAATCNTGCCCAGCAGTGAANCCATTGTTTGAGTATCCATCCATNGCAGANCTNATGCTCGTTCCNGGTATTGATTGTTCACTCCAACGTAAGACGTCTTCATTNCCGTCAAACAGNACGAANGTTTGCAAACTATCGCCNCCCTGNTCGTCAGCAAGTGTAATTTCAGGCACGCTCGTTGCAACAGGNGTGACATCTGCNTCNGCAAATTCATTCACGAGCGAAAGAAGNGCGGTNGAATTGATGTCTTGTTCCGTAGAAATTTGTAAATCTGAACCAACGGTCGCATCTGCNGTCTTTTCATCAACAAGCGTCCCGGTNTANCCTTGGACNGCTGCNAGTGTAACGATGGAGAGTGTAAGCAACATGATGACAGCAAGCCGGTTCACCGACTCTGCAGACCCAGATCCCTTGAGNCCTCTCTTCACNTCNTTGAGGATNGGNGATCGTCCAAAGATNAGTTGCATGATTTGNGGACCTTTTGCACCGATTCTTCCAAGAAGCAATGCTCCNCCAATCCAAAGAGCAAACGGACCGATGATACCGATCAATCCCTCGATGAAGAAGTTGGAAACGATTCCATCTTCGCTACCGTTCATCTCAAGCCATGTATCTATCACAGCGAGCATACCAAACAGGAACGCCGTCCAATGAAGCCATCGTTTTGGTTCTGCTTTGACCGTGGTTTTGCGAACCCCCTCCTCGATTTCAAGTTCAAGGAAATCGCGTGCNCTACTGCGTCCAAAGATCATTGCNAGCCCTAATGTCGTNATTGCTGTNAACAGTGTTGANCCAAANCCAAGTGTGGGATTCACATNGAAGTCACCNGTTCTGAATTCCATGAATCCTACTGCTGAGAGAACGATTGGTACCGCCATGAGAGCCAAGAGATATCCNATGAGCCAGGCNACGGATGACATNACAAACAATTCGAGCAGGACCATGCCTTGCANACTCTGTCCATCCGCNCCAATGACGCGATGAATGCTCACNTCTCTGCGTCGTTGTTCAAGCGATAAAACCAGTCCGTAAATCAACACNGCAATCGANAAGAACACGATTGGAATCATNATGATGTAGTCAAAGATTTGAATTAANCCAAGGAAGATGTTGAGGAAGGTAATTGTTCCAGAAACNATGTCNGTGTAGTACAGCTCAACNCCTTCATCNGTGTAGTTACCNTCNTGNACTTCNGTCCCAAGATTTTCNAGCCATTCAGCAGCATCNGCTGTNGAGGTCGTGGGTAGTTGTCCACGATCGATNGTNACGCCGAGGTACATGTGATCNTAGTTAATCAACGTCTCACGCTGTGATTCTTCAAGGNNNTCCCATGTGGTAAAAATTGGNTTGAATGGAAGTGTTGGATTGCCNAAATCCCAAGGCTCATAGATTCCCAAAACGGTGAGATTCTCAACCGTCATCGACATTCGACAATACATCATTTCNTTGTTTTCTGGCGTGATTTCGCCNGCACAGTTTTCCTCNGTTACGCTCGCTTCGAACAGTGTGGATTCATCGACAACGTACGCAAAGGTTAGTTCTTCAAGTACGTCTCCTACCTTTGCTTGAGCTTCNCTTGCNATCGTAGANGGGAGAATAATTCCNCGGTTCAAACTCATGTTTTCGGGNGTAGGCCATTCTCCAAGCCCTGCAATNATGTTCTCACCGAGCCTATCGGCCANTTCACCATCNAAGGCTTCAGGTCCAAGGAATCGNATTGCACGTTTGTCAGANATAGGNGGNCCNGCATCGAGCGTTTCNGGGTAATCNAAGTCCATNGGGTCCCACAATGGNTTTTCATTGTCCGATATTGATCGCATTTCAAGNGGTTGGGCNACAACGAAATCNATGTTGAANAANCCTCCACTNTGGATTCCCTGACGNCCGAGAACGAGCGTACAATCATTGAATTCGGAAAATTCATCCATCAATTCATCGCAAACCTCCGTCATCGTCGTCGTGTTGTTCGACCAACCTGAAGCGTTCTCAACCGGNGTGCGNGCAAACTCTATTTTTGCATCGAACGGTTCAGAATCAAGNGATTCTTCNAAGAACANTTGNGANAGNCCNACGCCGTAAGCAAGAACNGTCGTGATAACCANGGATGCGAGAAANACACCNGCAATGACAGCCATTCCTCGTTCTTTGCCNCGCCANGCGCTCTGTGCNGCAAGACGTAAACGACTCGGTAATTCGACCAATGTATGTTGATATCGACGAANCCGAGAGCGNCCTTTGGCAAAGTCGTTTTCTTTCAATTCTGGAGGATTATCGCTCATTCTTCTTCACCCTCGNNATCAAGTCCCCAAGCCGAGCGAATGTCGGAAGCTTCGGTTTTCCCATCGTTGAGCAAGAGCATACGATCTGCNGTCGATGCCAAATCTGGGTCATGCGTTACCATNAGGATNGAAATTGGATTNTTCTCGTCNTGACACAATTCTTTGAACAGTTTCATTACCTCTTTCCCACTTGCAATGTCAAGGTTTCCGGTCGGTTCATCTGCGAGTAANACAGGACGATTNCCTGCTATTGCTCGTGCAATCGCCACCCGTTGTTGTTGCCCGCCTGAGAGTTGGTCAGGAATGAAATTGAGGCGGTCACCAAGACCCACCTTCTGCAATGCGACCTCTGCTGCAGTTACTGCTTCTTCTGAAGAAACACCGGATANCTCGAGCGCAATCGCAACGTTGTCNAGTGCAGAAAGATTGTCAAGCAAGTGAAAGTCTTGGAAAATCCATCCGATTTTGNTTCGNCGAACGTCGACGACACTTGCTGGNCCNCGAGTTCCNTANATTCNGTCGTCGAGATTTATTTCACCAGTATCGCCTGCGAGNAGACCCCCAATGATGTTGAGAAGNGTTGACTTTCCAGAACCAGAAGGCCCCATGAGCGCAACCATTTCCCCTTTCTCAACTTGCATGTTGACGCCTTTCAAGACGTTGAGTGAACCGAANCTCTTGGTCAGACCGTTGACTTCAAGCATTNGAAAAACTCCNANNNTTCAGCATACTGNTNNANNCCCNANGTTATTTCTTTACAATGGTTTGTATCGATAGACTCTACATTTTATTGCGACGCTTTNAAAAAAGGGAAGCATCAGGANNTCGCATGAGCGGGAAGACTGCACTTATNACCGGCATCACCGGGCAGGACGGTTCCTACCTCGCTGAGTTGCTTTTNGACAAGGGTTACACCGTCTATGGNTTGGTGCGNAGAGTNTCCCAGCCGAGTCTNGGGAGGAATCTCATTAATCACTTGATGAGCAACGANCGATTNCATGTTCTCAANGGAGACCTNGCAGACCAAAACTCGATTGACAACGCTGTTCATCAAGTAAAACCNGATGAGTTCTACAACCTTGGTGCAATGTCATTTGTTCCCGAATCGTGGCGCTCACCAATGATGACGGCGGACATTACNGGNTTGGGAGCACTGCGTTGCCTCGAAGCGGTACGCAAGCATGCTCCTGATTGCCGGTTCTACCAAGCTGGTTCNAGCGAACAATACGGNAAGGTTCGAGAAGTCCCNCANTCCGAAACAACTCCATTTCACCCTCGATCTCCATANGGCTGTGCGAAAGTCATGGCATTCGAAATTACTCGCAANTACCGTGAGTCCTACAACATGTATGCCTGCACAGGCATNCTCTTCAATCACGAAAGNCCACGCCGTGGTCTTGAATTCGTAACNCGAAAAGTGACCATGATGGCTGCACGNATCAAGCACGGTTTCGATGAATGCCTNCACATCGGCAACGTCGATGCCAAACGCGATTGGGGATTTGCCGGCGATTATGTNGAGATGCANTGGAAAATGCTTCAACAAGATGAACCTGATGACTACGTNATAGCAACAGGGCGAACCCACAGCATTCGNNACATGATCAATCTCGCATTCTCACACATCGACCTTGAACTCACTTGGTCAGGCGAGGGTGTCGATACGATTGCAACCGATCAGNNTGGCGTTGTTCGAGTCCGAACCAATCCCAAATTCTTCCGTCCTGCTGAAGTTGATCTTCTAATCGGCGATCCAACCTATGCAAAAGAAAAACTTGGNTGGGAAACAAAAACCACCTTTGAGCAACTCATCGAAATGATGGTCGAATCNGATCTTGCTATTGTGCAGGAAGCCGTTGATGGAGGCTATGCTCCACCGACGCCGCCAGAATNATCTACAGACTTCTGCATNANNCGATTGAACAGCGGCGGAATGAGTGCAATCCAGAACATTTGGTAGTAGCCGCCTGGTAACTGAGGTGATTCATCGTACGGTCGCAGTCGCTGGTAAGGCGTGCTTGATCGAAGGTGATGNGCTGCATGCANTGGGAGATTCATCAGCGTNTATCGAGACCACCGGGTGCGACTTTCCCATGCATGGCCTGCATTNGGGCGCTCGTCTTCGCCGCGCTCNAGTCCGTGGTGNTGAATGAAATTTACAAATTCAAGGAGATAAATCGCTATCAAGGCTTGACCAACAAATGCAGCAAAATACGGTAGTCCNCANATGGCAAGCCCGATGAGAAGTGTTGCTTCGATCGACAGGGAAATCGTTGTGTCCTTTGGCCGTATCCTGTACGCATTTCGAAGTTGACGGGGTACGGTCCGAATCAAGTGCCCGTAGACACTTCGACCCCAAGGTGAGCTTGTAGGATCGACTTTACGNGCCCAGTGCTTGTGGTGTGTGTGGTTGTGTTCGACAGTGAAATGCAGGTACATTACAGAGAGCAAATCGAGACGCCCGAGCCACCAGCTGAANGATCGTGGACGTCGGTGACCAAGTTCATGCGCTGCAACGACGCCCGAGGCTCCAGTAGCAAGGCCAGCTGAAATTATTGGAACAAGAAGTGGAATTGAGTCAACACCAATCATGACCCGGTAAAGGAGACAAAGAACGACGACGGGGACAAGAAATCCATGAGCATGAACGATGAGGTCATGTCCCTTTCCTTCTTCCTCAACATCATGAATTGTCGAGGACCCCACGAATGAATCGAGGAATGGGTACAAACCGAGCAAGAGGACGATTGGGGTAAGCATCCACCAGCCGCCAACGAGCAACGAAACGACAGCGGACAGGGGTGTGAGCAACCCTATCAAATGCGGAGCCCATTTAGCCATGGCCTGACCAGTGACTTCTGATTCAAATGCGTTGCCTTCGAATCACATTTTCATTGAGATTTTCATCCTCGATGAAAGAAAGGAGCGCTCAAAATGAGCAGCAACCCTTAATTCCACGGATTCTTGGCACGCACATGAATCCACAACGTGCAATGCTGCTGGCGTTTCTGATGGTTACTTTTTCACTGTCCGGATGTTTTGGTGAAGCCGAGATGGAAACAGAAGTCGTCGGCCCAAGCGTATGGGACTTTGAAAGGCCAGAATTAACTTGGTACCACTTTCCAGACGCAGTCGATGTATGGGGCAATGACTCAGTGGAATTGAACGGAAGGAACATGCCTTACCCTGCCGAAGGAACCTATTACAGCATAGGAATATCAACGTTTGAACCGACGATGGGAATCACGGAAAGTGATACACTGTTCATGAGTTCGTATGGAAATGGACCTGCGGGTTCCACTGCAGTCATAGCTTGCAACCTGATTGGAATGACCGAATCCTTGGATTATTCCTGCGAGAACACCTACGATCCGCTCTTTCCGATCGCCAACTCCAACGATCCCTACATCTACGTCGACCAATGGACAAGCCGAATCATGAAGTTCGATATGCATGCGCTCTTGGGAATGACCGTTGAATGGTCTGATGACGATGGTGGAACGTGGAACGGTCCCAGCGTTGCCACACAGATTTACTCCGTTCAAGATCACCAAACCATTGCAAGCAGTAACATGCCTGCGGTTGCTTATCCAACAACCTGGATGTTTTGCATCAACGGGAACGCACCTCATCCACTTTGTTCGTCCAGTCAAGACGGTGGTGCAACGTGGGGACCTGAAACGTCTGGAGCTCCCGTCACATGTTCATCAGGAGGATTGTCGGCGCATTTGGTTGGAAGCGTCGATGGGAATTTCTACCGTGGAAACAAAGGATGCACAGGCGAAGGTTACTCAGTTTTCCGAACCACAAATGCTGGGATAACGTGGACTGAACATCCTCTACCGACTGAAATTACGGGGACTGCAGACACATGGAATGCTGAAGAAGCCCAAGTCGAGGTGGATTCCGCTGGCAATGTTCACGCTATGTGGAATGGTCTTGACAACAAACCCTACTGGTCCTATTCACGCGATCAAGGCGATACTTGGTCAAATGCGACAATGATTGCCCCTCCGATCAATTTGTCCGGAACTGGTTTCCCAGTTGTCGTCGCAGGCGATGAGGGTACGGTGGCGTTTGGATATGTTGGAGAGACTGCAGGTGAGGATGAAACATGGAATGCATACCTTACCTACACGACCGATGCATTCAACGAAACACCTCTACTCACGACGGTCCAATTGAATGGAGATGATGACCCACTCGACACGGAGCCTGATTGTGGATACAATCGCTGCGGCGGCCTTGGTGATTTCCTCGACATTCGTGTCGATGCGTACGGAAGAACCTGGTTTTCTCTCTCGCACAATCTTGCAGATCAAGGAATCTTTGGGACATACCACATAGGACCGAGTCTGCGTGGAGAGACGATTACCATGCTCGCAGAGATGCCAGCAGGTGGGCCTGCAACACTCTGAGACGTGCCCTTCACTCACGAATTAAGATCGACGAAAGAGCGAGACAAACCGACGAACGATTGACGGTGTGAACGAGATACCACCACGGTAAATTTGTGATTCAAGCGTCTGCTCAACATAGATTTCCAGATTCCTGTCCATTCAATCATCACTCCTTGTATGGGTTACTCCACGGGCATTCGCTGAGAAGCGAAAGGAAGCTATAGCGTTCAAGATCGGAGACAGTGCATTCGAAAAAATTCCTGAGCGGTACTGCTGTTGATCCATTATTCGGTCGGTGTATGTCTGGAGTTCGTTATCCATCGTTATCCTCATTCTAAATGTGGTTCACTACCTATTCAAAGGCATGGTAAACTTGCCAACACAAAGGTGTAAATAATACACTAAATTGTTTTATCAACATCGAAATGACCGTTCTCTTCAAGAACAAAAATTCAGACGCCTAAACATCCGAGCCGCTCCCAACCGCTTA
>NZVG01000047.1 GCA_002698145.1 Methanobacteriota archaeon
AAGTCTTGAAACTGTTCAAACTGCCGTTGAGGAAGGCGGTTTGGTCAATCTCTACTGGATTGGTCGGGTAAACGATGCAACGATTCGACACGATCGTGATATTGCAAATTATTTGCAAAACGATGCTGAAGCGTGGATGACAACATGGGGTCAAGCCTGGTCCTATTGGACCTCCAATCGATGCTATGAACATTCGAATTCGCTTGATGAAAATGCGAGCACATTCACGTTCTCGTCCATTGTAACTGAACAATGCACAAATCTTGCTCCGAATGCTTGGAACGTTCCTGCTACGTGGCGTTTATCCTTCGAGAACGCCACTGTTGTGGATGTTCAGGATGTCTTCGGTCAATCAATGACGAACCTTACGAATGAGCGTCAAACAGCGGAAGGTTGGCGTATGGATGGTGACGAATTACTGGTCTCGGTCAAGCGTGGTACGATCGTAACGGTTGTACTTCAGGGTGAGAACATTTCATTCGATGTACATAATCAAACAAAATTCTGGAATGGATACGATGCTGCTGTAACCATTGCAGCTCATGATACGACGGACTTATTCTTGTGGTCGAAGCGTTTTGACGATGAGGATCAAATGCGCTTTACTTGGCTGGTCTCACCTCGAACAGTTGAGGGTCGATTGCCTTGGTTGCCTTACGCAGCGTTGGTTGCAGGCGTGGTAACCGTGGTTGCGATGATGGGAATTCTTGGCCGTGAAGGAATCGGTCCCTTGGCCGGCGTCATGAACAACAAAAATGTCCATTATGAAGAGGAATAGAAGCGAAGCCTTCTAATCGATTGGATTCGAGCAAGCATTCAGAGGGTACTTTATGGGTGATGATTCAGTACGCATTGACCCTTGGAGCAGCAATCAATCCACAGATTATGCTCGTATCATTGATCAGTTCGGTTTGTCCTCGCTCGATGGATTGGATTTACCCAATGCAACGAAATTGCATCGACGTGGCATTGTCTTCGCACATCGCGACCTTGACGTCATCCTTGGAGCGCATCAACGCAAGGAATCGTTCGGTGTCTTAACCGGTTTGATGCCAAGCGGCCGGATGCATTTGGGCCATTCTATGGTCATTGAGCAAGTCCGTTACTATCAGGAAATGGGAGCGGATGCAACCATTGCGGTTGCAGACCTTGAATCGCAGGCCACTCGCGGTGTTTCTCTCGAGAAGGGGCGACAGGTTGCACGAGAGGATTACGTTGCCAACTACGCTGCACTTGGTCTTCTTTCCGATTCGACGGAAGTTTACTTCCAATCGCAACGTCCTGCTGTTCAGCGGCTTGGTTTCCAACTCGGTAAGCGTACGAACCTCAACGAGTTTGAATCGATATACGGGTTTGGCGGTGAAACCAATCTTGCTCATGTTCAAGCGCCTATGGTTCAAGTAGGTGATATCTTACATCCTCAGTTGGAGGAGTACGGCGGTCTCCGTCCCGTCGTCGTACCGGTTGGTGTTGACCAAGATCCTCACCTCCGATTAACTCGAGGCTTGGCCGGTAAAACAAACTGGTTCAATGTAGGTCCTGGTAAGCGAAGCGGTGCGCAGATTCGCCTTTCGGTTCAGGATGAAAACGCAGAAGCATTGGGACAAGCGCCAAACGGTCGAGTCGATCGAGGACGACGACAATCGGTGTTTGATGGAATTGTTTCGAACCTCGAAGGCATGGGTTTTTCGGACATCATGTCCAATCCAAAAGAAGGCGTGGTTAACGTTCCAAGTGCAACCTCACAGGACATACATCGCATTCGAATGCAGATGTTGGCATTTGAGCGTTCACTCGGTGGTCAAGGCCTGCTTGCTCCATCATCAACCTACCACCACTTTGCAGTTGGCTTGACCGGTGATAAAATGTCCAGTAGTCAACCAAAGACCACCATTTTCCTCGACGATGAGATTGCAGCGGTTGAGAAGAAGATCAAGCGTGCGTTCTCGGGAGGACAACCGACAATCGAAGAACATCGCCGAATCGGTGGTAATCCAGACATTGATGTTGCCTATCAGTACATGATGTATTTCTTCGAAGACGATGATGCCTATCTCCAAGAAATCAATCAACAGTACCGCTCTGGCTCACTGCTTGCGGGTGAAATGAAACAATTGTGCATTGACCGTGCTACGGCATGGTTGGCAAACCATCAGGAAATGAAAGATCAAACTGCACACCTGGTTGATGACTTCTTTGCAGCCGACCTAAGCTGAGAAGACAGCAGGGTCAGGCCCGACCGGCAGAGACTTGATTTCCTCCGGTGTCAAATCCCGATCGATTGCTCGGTCATGAAGAACTTGAGAGAGACCGTGAGGGTCCAAAAGCTCGACTCGCAATGCTTCACCCTCGCTTCCGGCATGTTCCAAACGATGGAGCATGTGCAGCAACAACTGTTGATTTTCTGGCTCATCATCGCCAATGTCCTTCATGACCATTTTGACGATGTCTACAAATCGGACGAGAAGTCCTTCCATGTTGGTGACGAAACCCGTTGCTGCGCTACCTGGATTGACTTCGAGATCGAGTTCAGGAATGCAAACAGTACACGATGAGGACCGAACAACGCGGACCGATAAATCCGATTCGGATTCAATATCGAACGTCCATCCTCCGGGTTTTCTTCCTTCAGCAGGAATGAAATCGGTCTGCCGCCATCCGCACGAATGACACAGCACTGTCACCTGCGTGTGTTCACCAAAGTAGGGAATTTCATCGACGTGAGCAATCATTCTGAGATTTTTGTCGTCGTGGCAGATTGGACACGGCATGTCAATGACTTGTTCTTCCATCAGACTCCTCCAGACCACCCTGCTTCATCGTTGAATGCTTCATCCTCAAGGCCGCTGATACCAACACATCCTGGGGGCAGGAGCATCACTCTTGTTTCCGTAATTTGTACGATCTGGCCGCCCATGTCCATTTCTATAAATCGATGAAGGCGGGCCAAGACCGTCTCAACTTCATGCTCTCGATTCATCAATCGAGCCATTTCGACAAGGGCTGCATCACCATCGCTGACCCAATCGAGCAGCGTATCAATACCAGTAAGATCGAACAAGGTTGCTCGATGAAGAACCATACCAGAGTTGTTCATAGGTATCGGGGGATTTGGATACATCTTGCCCAGATTGTGATAAATGTCCGAGCTTGTTGATGGCGTTGGTTGCTTTTCCGACATCGATTCACTGCTTGGCATCGTAAAGGTTCGCAGTGGTTTCGACTCTGCTGGTTTCCGTTCCACCTGCTCTGTTTTTGGGGTCAAGTCAATCATTTCCGGGACGTTGTCTGCGCTTGCAGGCTCCTGATTGATGAAATCGTCAAGTGAGAACTGTCCCTCTTCTGGTTGAGAGGAACGCTTCCTTGCCATGTCCGTGCCTATGCTCGATGGCTCAAGAAGGCTTTCTTCCATGGAAGGGTCAAATCATCTTTTTTCATCGTCGAGTTCATAAGGGGGCTCGGACAGGACACATTGCTTACCCCACGGTTCATATGGGGTGGCGAGTTGGTGATACCATGGAAGCAAAAGAGACTGTTTTGAAGACTGGAACCAGTACTGTAGGAATTACATACAATGGCGGTGTTGTTGTCGGAGCCGATCACCGAGCCACCATGGGCCACTTTATTGCAAACAAAAGCGTCCAGAAGTTGTTCAAGATTGGAGAGAACCTCGCACTCACAACTGCTGGACTTGTTGGGCACGCTCAATCCCTGTCCCGTACGCTTGCAGCTGAAGTAGCCCTCTACCAACTACGCCGGGGTCAGAACATGACGGTCAAAGGTGCGGCAACATTCACCGCCAACATCCTATCAGGCCGACCACACTGGGTACAACTCCTCATCGTTGGAGTTGATGATGAAGGCTCTCACGTTTACTCCATCGACTCTGCTGGCGGTTCTATTCCAGATGTCTACTGTGCTACAGGATCGGGTTCACCGTACATGTATGGTGTTCTTGAAGATGGCTTCTCAGAAGGCATGAGCCGAAGCGACGCTGTCCGATTGGCAGCCCGTGCACTCAATGCATCGGGGCAGCGAGATGCTGCATCCGGTAACGGCATGGACCTTGCTGTCATCACCATGAAAGATGGATTTGTTCCCGTTGAACAATCCGAAATTGATGCTGCTCTGAAGAAGTGAGCATCTCCCTACTCCCGCGGCATTGCCGCATTCCTTTGGATATGCGTAGCGTGCAATGCTGTGGTTGGAGATGATATTATGCGATTGACGTTTAAGGAAATCAAAGATGAAATTAGCAAGATTGTGCCTCGAGACATCGAGTACAAAGTGGACCTAGAAGCTGGCGACATTGCCGTTTTCACCAAAGACTTCGAACCGTTCATTTCGAACGACGGATTGGCTGGTAAGATATCCAAGAAAATTAAGCGACGGATAGTCATGCGTCCCGAACCCGACATGGTCATGGACAAAGAGGACGCCACTGCAGTCATCAAAGACCTCGTCCCCGAGACCGCCAACATTTCAGAACTCTTCTTTGATCCGTGCATATGGAAAGTTATCATTCAATGCGAGAACCCTTCCGATGCTGTCGGTCGAAGAGGATCGATAGCCAAAGAAATCCGAAACTCGACCGGTTGGGAAGTTTCCGTTGAACGAACCCCTCCAATTTTGTCAAAGACGGTTCGTGACATTCGTGGATACCGGGAAGCCAACGCTGATGAACGTCGAAAACTGTTGAGGAATTTTGGATTGAACATCCATCGTCCAAAGCGACCAGGATCAACGTGGGCCCGTGTAACTGCTTTGGGCTCTTACCAAGAGGTTGGTCGTGCATGCCATTTCGTTACCACGAACGAATCTCGAATCATGATTGACGTTGGTGTCAACATTGCATCCGATACGGACCCAATGCCCTACTTCACTGCCCCAGAAGCCCTACCGCTCGAGCAAATCGATGCAGTGGTCTTAACTCACGCGCACCTTGACCATGCAGGCATGCTTCCTGTTCTGTTCAAGTACGGATACCGTGGACCGGTTTTCTGCACACCGCCAACACGTGACCTCATGCTTCTTCTGCAAACAGATTACCTCAAGGTTGGCGGTGCTGAAGGAAAGCGTGCTCCCTACGATATGGAAGACATTCGTATGTGCATGCGGCACGTTGTTGATGTCGATTGGAACCAAACCACGGACATTGCTCCGGATGTCAAAATGACCTTCTCCAATGCAGGACACATCCTCGGCTCATCCGCAGTCCACCTCAACATCGCAGACGGTAAGCACAACGTTGTTTTCTCTGGCGATCAAAAGTTTGAGAAATCCTGGTTGTTCGACGCAGCAAACACCCGTTTCCCTCGATGCGAAACATTGGTTATCGAGTCGACCTATGGTGCAGCGGGCGATTACCAACCGTCCCGTGAAGAGGCAAATCAAGAGTTGCAGGACATTGTTACTCGTACCCTTCAAAGGAATGGTAAATTGATTTGCCCTGTTTTCGCAGTCGGTCGTTCCCAAGAAGTGATGATTGCCATCGATGACTTGTTCCGCTCTGGGGCGGTAAAACCTGTGCCGGTCTGGCTCGATGGGATGATTCAGGAAGCCACAGCTATTCACGCCAGCCATCCGAACTACTTGACCACAGCATTGCGAAAGTCGCTGTTGCAAAACGATGGCGAAAACCCATTCACAAGTCCCTGGTTCCGCACAGTCGAAGGTGCTGAGCGACGTGAAAGCATTGTCATGGATACAAGCCCATGCATCGTTCTTGCCACATCAGGCATGCTCAACGGTGGACCTGTCATGAATTACTTCCAAAACTGGGCGCATGAAGAGCGAAACGCACTTTGCTTTGTTGGTTATCAAGCAGAAGGAACACTCGGTCGTCGTCTTCAGAAAGGCTTTGGCGAAGTTCCTATGCAAATCAATGGTCGAACTGAAATCGTCAAGGTTGGTTGTGAGATGGCGACCATTGACGGGTTTAGCGGTCACTCTGATCGCCGACAACTCCTCGCCTTTGTCGATTCAATGAACCCAAAGCCTCGGAACATTATCTGTCATCATGGAGATTACTACAAGTGCAGTGAGCTCGGAAAAGAGCTTCGAGACAAGTATCGTTGTCGAACCTATGCTCCAAAGAACTTGGAAACGGTCCGAATTCTTTAGTCAAAGAATTGGTAGGTCGTAATCGCCTTCTGTAAGGTCAGGCAACGTCTCTTTGTGTACCTCATTGCTGTGCATTGGACGATTCTGTTCGATTGCACCCGGTGTGCTATTGGGCTTGGTTGGAGTCTTTGCATCAAACATCATGTACCCAAATCCTGCGAGGACGGAAACGCCGATCAATGGGATGGCCATTAACTCAGAATCACTGTTGAGAAGCACAATGACTGCAAGGATAAACAATCCTAGAGTTGCAAGCAACAAGAGCAGTCTTGATGCCTTGGCCATGAATCCTCCAAAGCTTCTGTTTTGATAGCGTTTCTTGTTTTACAAATTTATTGAACCATTTTATTCATGAACCGTGTTGGCTTCTTACGTACATGGCAGGTGCTGAAGGCAGTTCAAAATCGTCCCGAGGCTGGCTCATGACCGCTGTTTCGCCTTGGGGTGAAAATGCTGAGGACGCCTTCGACCAAGGCCTCGTTGAGTTGGGTCTGGGCGACGCTCGGCTTATTCAAGTTCAAGGAGCCATGCTTCCGCTTGGTTTCAACATCGTCCCTCCTGAACCACTTCCGATGGGCTCACTCGTCGAATGTCATTTGGCGACAGCTTATGCTTGGAGCGGTTCGACTGCTTGCGCTGGAGTTGGTTATGCAATGTGCCAAACACCTGAAGGTGATGAGTGTGCGATTGTTGCTAGCATCACGACAGAAGTCGATTATGAGGAAACCGTTCTCCTGTTGCGAAGGAACATTCAACGAAGGCTTGCCTCACGTGACCTCGAAGTGCTTTCGTTCGACGTTGCTGTTGATGAAGTCACGGCAGGTCAAGACCATCATGGTGTGGCCATCGCAGCATTGATTCTACCAGATTCCCTCCGAATGGCCGGTCGTGGCCGTACTGGCCCAATCCGTGGTGGTCTTACACGATCTGCGGAGCCAGAGAAGAAGCGTGTTGATACCAAGGCACCTGCAGCACCAGCGCTTCGTCCTGGTGGACGTCGCAACAGCGAACGCACAGATTTCAGTTTGTGAATCTTCATAATCTGTTGGCATAATCNCAACCNATGGCAGGAACATGGTCGGTNGTGCGATGTCCTGCTTGTCGTAATTGTCATGGAACACGTGGACAGCCTCGTCANTGCCCACATTGTGGGCAGTCCCTNCCATCNACNACCCCAGTNATTNCNACNGCAGAAACNTCTGCNCAACTNCGAATTGAGGTAGCGNTNGCGAACACNCCTGAAGACCTACGAGACGAGTTGAGGAAAAANCTNGAATCNATGGATGAGCCTCTGATNGCCTCNTCCTCNTCATCACCTCGAGCGATTTTCAAAGCANTCCGAAAAATGGTCGGAGATGATATGCTCTTACGTCGNAGTGATGTNCAAACCGTACTTGACAATCATGATTCTGANCAGTCCGTNGAAGATCTTCTCGAAAAGATGGAACTTGATGGAACGCTTGTTCGTCAGCNAGATGGAATCTGGCTACTCCTTGAGTGAAGTTCATAGGTGGAACCACGTCCCCCAAACCAAGGGCGTATGGGTTAGTTTGGCCTATACTCGGGGCTTTGGGAGCCTTGGACCCAAGTTCAAATCTTGGTACGCCCACCAATCAATCGACGCATAGCCAAGCGGTCAAGCCTGTGTGCTATCCACCAACCNAATGGTAAACCTAGNAGGAAGAGTGGTTGGTTGATTGCAAACCCTACTGAAGCATAACCNNNNAGNTAAAACAGNAATGANAACATCATNATCNGTGACNTAGAAAGATGACTGAATGCTCTTTTGTGATGCTGNATGGTCATCATCAANCCGACACTGAGGAAAAAATTNANCGGTTTAATTCCGGACGTTTCTTCNCCATANACCGCTTTNACAGGGACATCGACGACTCGATAACCCTTGCTCGAAAGTCGNATGAGCCAGAANTTTGGATANCCATAGCCTTTCCANGATTGTTTCCAATTCCATTGCTCGAGAANTTCAGAGGAGGTTGCAGTGTAGCCACATTGTGGGTCCTTGGTGACNCGCCCGCTTGCCAATGTCGTNAACCAACNGAGTACCTTTGATGCCCTCCGACGCCGTTTCGGCATCTGNTCAATGTCTTCANGNGTTGNCATNCGATTNCCTTTAACATGGTCTGCTTTACCCTCGATAATCGGTAAAACAACCGCNATCAAATCATCNGGATCCATNTGACCATCACCCGCCATAACAGCACTCACAAAGGGTTTCTCAGCGGTTTTCAGAAGGTGCTGATGACCGAGGTCAATGGCTGCTCCAACGCCGANGCCTTCGGNTTGGAGNATTGTTACNTTNNCNGATGTCGNAGCNTTTTGAGCCATGGCATAGGTTTGATCAGTNGACCCATCGTCAACNACGACTGCATAATCGACAACANCTGGTAACGTCTCTAAAACGTCCGTAATGTGCCGTTCTTCGTTGTATGCAGGGATGACCACACCGACCGTATGTTCACCCATCATGCCNCAATCCAATTCTCCTCAGCAAAAAGGGGTTGTGAAGAGAACACNTGAGGGAGAATTGAAAGGCANGAAGTTGAGCAGCNNNCGTGGCGAAGGTCCCTCTCCGTATTNTCGGCATNGGNCGTGACATCGAGTTNCGGGTTGTNTCCTTTTTGACTCGAGCNCGTCAAGCAACAGAACATGTNGCCTTCNTCGATCTTGGTTCGGAAGATGAAACAGCGATTCTTGTCGAGGAGGTTGGATGCTCGCTGCTNACATCNGAAGCATCCGATATNGTCTCCATCACNCGATGNCTCAAAGNGTCCGATTTGGAACCNGCAGAAAATTANCTCTTCATTCANGTCAACAAAGAATGGTCGCTTCGAGAATTTCCNCTCCACCTCAANCGNTCAAGAGAAAACTGGGATGTCTACATNGGACTTGTATCAAACAACGATGAGGAAGAAANCCGACCAACGCNGAGTNATCTTTCAGCATCANANTTCCANCATGCCTCCGTTAGTTTCGCTGGATTNGANGAATTNGCCTCNGCAGAAAGTGAATCNACNGCACATGATCTATCCGACNAACTTCGTGTGCGTGTCATNGAATCAACANCATTACCNTCTCTGCCNCAAAGAGAATCGCTNGCAACAGCNTCACGCTTCGCTCAACTTTTCATNTGGATGATTGAATCTCGCCACCCATTGTTCCTTTTCGGAATTCCTGGAATTGTACTGTTCGTCCTCGGATACCGTCTCTCNGGAGGAGTTGTCAACACGTTNACTGANCTGTCAACGGAATCNATAGGNGTTACGTTGCTTACAATTGCCATGACCTTGTTCGGACTTTTTGCGATGATGATTGCCGTTATTCTTTACATCATGGGCAAGCAAGTCGAACANGTNCAAGCTCAATACGATGGCCCNAGAGGGGGTCNNTNAAGTGCGNGGACTNGTTTGCTTGGACATGGATCGGGTGCTNGTTGANCATNTGTCAACNTGGCAGTTTGTNTACGANCGANTGGGNATCAANAACGATGAATCCTTCAGTCTTTACAACCAAGGATTGCTCGACGAATGGGATTGGATAAAACTCGACATTGCACTCATCAAAGACAGTTGGCGAGAACAGCACGGNAGTGAAATTACGGATGCTGATTTACGNGGCTGTATGATCGNTATGCCAATGATGAAAAATTATCAACAACTTATCCAGTCACTTCTCGANGATGGGCACCATGTNGCAATAGTAAGTGGNGGCTTACAACAAACAGCTCGCGANATTGCATGTCTTTTCCCATCCGANACCAAATGGAAACGACGTTGGGGCGGAATCGATCGCCACACCTCTGCNAAACTTGCNGATGGATACGATACGCAATTGCACGTNTTTACCAACGGNTGGACAACGGATTCTGGCCAAACNAATGGTTCCTTGCTGGTCCAAGACTTTGGNCGATACCANGTNCANATGGATGGCAAAGGNTCACTNGTNCGAATGTTGCGTCGNCGACTNGGCGTTGATTCGAGNCANGTCATNGCNGTTGGAGATTCNGCAGGCGACATCGGAATGTTCATTGAAGCTGCANATGCAATCTGCTTCAATCCATGGGACGAACGTCCGTATNCGCATGTGGATGAAATCATTCATGAGAAGGATNTGTCCATCGTACTGGAATCCTGCNGNAGNTTNTTTTCNGACCAAGAGGGTGNGAAATGAGCGATGAATCACTCNTTGGAAGGGTTCGCAACAATCCNCTGTTCAAATCGTTCTTGTTTTACTCAGCTTTNCGGGCNGTATATGGGCTTGGNATNCTTTTCNTCGCTTANTTTTTCGCAACAGCGACCGANTCTCCATGGTGGNNAACGNNCCTCATNTTCATTGNTTCAATGNTNTTCTCNAGANTCCTTTTCAAATTCATCAAACAAAAGTTTGGNNCNTCAACAGAACCTTCAGAATAAAATAGGAGTCCGTTGATTGGGAAACATGAGCAGTTTCGATGACTTTTTGACAAGCATTTGCCCAAACTGTGGTTTTCTCTTGGGNGAGTTCATTCCNGGGATGCCATGCCCAGAATGCGANGANCCAATGNTATGAAACTGAAATTCCATGCTCGTTGAAGATACTTAGAACANAANTCAAGGTTGCTTCACTGACGAGTTCTGGTGCGTGAACNCCCGGATNNAGGCCACAATGCTCTGGNCCTTTGGTAGCAAAAAGGGATGCAAGCGCATANGTGACGAGACCGGTTGTNCGNGCCATNGANCCATNGCCATCTTTTCCNTAATCAACGATNGTCCATTCNCGTATCANATCATCTCGCTGACATCGGACATGCATCCACGTAAATTCAGANCTGTTNGCATCATACCTCCATGCATCCAAAAGTTNCGCTTCTGGCGTTGTAGAACCCTCAGCGAGCCATCGGTCAATGTGTTGCGGCCATCGGACGGTGTATTCTGCCATGTNCTTCGCTTGAATTGTTNTNAGTACGCTCCGNANTCCATCGGTNAGGAATGCATCCATGCCNTCCGTTCCTTCAACAGCAATTCGATGTCGTTCCGTCAGAGCTGGAACGGTNANNACCTTCCCATGTTNGACAATACGGGCAGGTCGNGTGTATTCNTCAATAACATCGGAGGGTGANAATGGNGCCATGTAGGACCANTCATTGTCAGGTTCAGTTGGATTNCCNCCAACTCGGATGCGTACATCGTCCATTGCTCCNAANTCACGNTGNGCTTGNGCAAGCANCATGTTCGACAAGCCAGGGGCTATTCCGATGTCCCAGATCATTGTGGCNGAATGTTGCTTCGCCATCGCATCCAGTGTTTGTGGGTCTTCTTCTGTAAAGGCGAGGTCGACGATGTTGTGGCCTCCTCGAATCAACGGAATACGAATATCATGGCCAATGCGGCCAGGGAGCATGTTAATGATGACCGCAGGCTCCTTTAACGATTCAACATATTGATATGCATCTTGTTCTATAGACAAAACCTCTTTTCGATTTACCAAGGATTTCGGNATNCGTANNTCGACTGCTGCGACCTGATGACCGTCATCAGCAAGACGGTGAATGACGTACTCTCCCACAAGGCCGCATCCCAAAGCAACAATTGGTTGCATTTCATCGCCTCAAGGCGTCACTCGTCGTGAATCACGAGGGAATGGNATGACTTCNCGGATGTGGTCAGCACCACTNAGCCATGAACATACTCGNTCAACACCCAATCCAAANCCGCCGTGTGGAACNCCTCCATANCTTCGAGTATCGATGTAGAACTGATAGGCTTCTTTTGGTGTNCCTTCTTCTTCAAGNCGNTGNAGAATCTCCTGTTCTGACCAAGTTCGTTCTCCTCCACCGATAATTTCNCCGTATCCTTCTGGNGCNAGCAAATCGTGGCATAATACGTACTTGTCATCACTCGGATCAACNCGNTGGTAGAACGGTTTTGCAATCNNTGGGTAGTGNGTNAGGAAATGNGGNACATCAAAGTCNTGCGTCAGGATTTTTTCCTTTGAGTAATCAAGATCTTGTCCCCATTCAACATCAACNCCTTTGCCTTGNAGNATTTCAATNGCCTCATCGTAACGCATTCTTGGNAANGGGGAATCTGCATACCTTGCTATGAGTTTCAAATCTCTTCCAAGGGATTCCAGCTCTTCACTTCGCTCATCGAGAAGTGTNGATGCAATGTGNCGNACAACGCCNTCGCCGTGGGTCATGACCTCATCGTTGGTTGCCCAAGCGATCTCCATNTCCGCATGCCANAANTCGGTTAAATGNCGCCGNGTNCGTGANTTCTCTGCTCGGAAGGATGGGGCAATGGTGTAGAGTCGNTCAAGAGCCGGCATCGCTGCTTCTGCNTANAGTTGCCATGATTGTGTGAGGTAGGCCTTTCGTCCAAANTANGGTACTTCGAACAAGGTTGAACCNCCTTCAACCGCACCNGCGACAAAATTTGGTGCNTGATATTCAACGAANTCCAAATCTCGGAANTAGGAGTGAATTGCTCCGAANACGGATGAACGCATNTTCANCATTGTTGTCATTCGACTGGTTCGAAGATANAGGTGNCGNTTGTCNAGAAGGAATTCCGTTTCTCCTCCGTCCGCTGCTTTCATTGCTGATTCAGTGATGGGAAAAGGACGTTCTGGGTCAACCGGNCCTACGATTTCAACNGANGAGACGACAAGTTCGTGCCCNCCTTCACTGCGTTCGTCCACATTGACAGTNCCGTTGATGATCAGCGATGATTCGATGAGTGCTGAAGCAATNGCTTCAAANGCATCATCACCAACAACATCCCGTTTTGCAACGCATTGGATGGTNCCTGTGGAATCGCGNAGGACAANGAATCGGATTTTATTCGAGCCTCGGGTNCGCTTNACCCAACCTTTGAGTTCGACGTCTTGCCCATCGTAATCGCCGTTTTGTACATCACCAATCCAGATGTCTTTGACCATGTTNCCCCGTTTACGTTCTCACATATCATGTTTGAAGTCNGNCCAGTTGGAACGAAANCAAAAACATGGACTTGTTNNNATCTNTGTNCGAAAGCATCAAACATGACTCCTAGAAAATTCANTNTGTGANCAAAACAGTCGTCTATGCAATAGGTGGTAATGCNCTTTCNCCNCCNGGAGCAAAAGATGTTGACGAACANTCCCTCGTTTTGGCCAAAGTCATGAGCGATGTGGTNGATCTNCTCGAGGGAGGNTGGTCAGTNGTCCTAACNCATGGNAATGGGCCNCAAGTTGGAGAACTCATGTCNCTCGATGTTGATGTCNTTCATCCNATGGATCAATGGGTTGCNGCTACTCAAGGAATGATTGGACATTCCCTCTCGCTCCAANTNAACAGCATNCTCAAACACNGACACNGGCCNGAGAGGACNGCGGTNGTTTTGACACGCGTCCTNGTTGATGAAAANGANNCAGCCTTTGAGTTCCCAACCAANCCTGTTGGACCTGTNCTCTCTGCNCAAGANGTGATGCAACGNGATTGGGACATCGCTACGACGATTCANGGGGCTCGTCGCGTNGTNGCCAGNCCNANTCCAATGAGNATTTTGGATTTGGANGTNATTCGTACGCTTGTTGAACAACGAGCCGTTGTTATCTGNGGAGGNGGTGGTGGAATNCCGGTCACTGAGAGAGANCGTCAATACAATGGCATTCCATCTGTTATCGANAAGGANCGATTGTCCTCACTGCTCGCAGTCGATTTGNAAGCNGAGGCACTTATCATTTCNACAGGNGTGCCTGCTGTTTACACCNATTTTGGTCAAGACANTCAAGAGGAACACCGNCATCTTACGGTTGGAGAGGCTCAACAATNTCTCGATGATGGNCAATTTCCAGCAGGTTCNATGGGNCCNAAAATCAAGAGCATGATCGATGCAGTTCGAGCATTGCCAACGATGCGCTCAATCCTTTGCCAACCAGGTGATGCACTCTCTGCNATGAGAGGCGAAGCAGGAACGACGTTGTCCCAAGATGATTAAATACATCCTTCCGGAGGGAAGNGTGGGCCTGTAGCTTAGTCAGGTAGAGCGACGGACTCTTAATCCGTCGGTCGCGGGTTCGAACCCCGTCAGGCCCGCCTACAAGCGACCATNCGGATTCATGAGCGTGCTCACGCCNGANTCACTCGCNANTACAANAGCATCNCACATGTTGTTAAACAAGCCAACCTGCACNACGCCTGCAACGTTGAGTATCATGGCTTCNGTNGNTANNGGATCNGTAATNNTCGGNCCAATTTGGGCATCTGCAATGCAATTGCCGTTNTCGGTGAGTATATGCTTACCTTCCNNNGTTCGNAGNTCAACCTTGCAGTTNAGCAGCGACGAAAGNGCAGAAACGGTTACATCAGANGCGAAGGGAGTNATTTCGATTGGAATTCCNAATGCTCCCAAACAATCAACTTGTTTTCGATGGTCAGCAACAACGACCATGGCAGCCGATTGTTGAGCCACAATTTTTTCTCGAAGCAGGGCTGCACCTCCTCCCTTGATCAATTGGAAACTTGGGTCGAATTCATCTGTTCCGTCGATAACGATGTCTAGGCCATCCAACGATCCCAATTCGACAAGCGGGATGCCGACCTTCGTTGCGAGGTTCTCTGTTGCAACGGACGTCGGAACACCAACGATTTCCAAGCCTTCTTCAGCGATGCGGCGGCCGAGTTCGAGTACGGTGTACTTTACCGTTGAACCGGTTCCTAAACCAACACGCATTCCTGTTTTGACAAATTCGCATGCTGCCTCACCGGCGATTTTCTTCAATGCTTCAGCATCGTTCATGACGCTACGGTAACTGACACGGTTGATATGGCTTGTTGGTCAAAAAGGGGAGTTGATGCCGCAAGAACCCTTTTTGACTTGAATGGTGACCAGCCAACATGGGTGGCGTACAGCAAAACCGAGTCATCGTTTCTTTGCTGTTGTCAATTCTTGTGTTTTCGTTGCTGAGTCCAATGGCTGAGCCGACCGATGAGTTGGAAGAGAACACAGTCTCGAACTCCACACCAATCGGTCAAACCACCACAGTAAGCATTGGTTCCTATCCTGACGGGGTTAATGATGCAACATCTGTCAGCGTCCCAAGCGGAGAGGCACTCTCGGGGATTGAGTTGTCACTCGACGAAGGCGTGCTTCCCGTCTCAGCTTCGAAGATGTTTGATTCACCGGCTGAATACGATCACTCGATGGCGGTGTACGATGGAATGGATGTCAACAACTCCGTCCTCCAACTGCTTCCTCAGGGTTGGACCTACGACATGGAGGGAACGAACCTCTGGACATTCTCCGGCACCAATGTTTGGTATTGGGGCTTTGATACCTCCCTCGGACAAGCCAACGGTGTCACCAGTGGAACAAAAGCGATTTACACCTACAATGGAAACTATCCGAATGGAATGTCAACCACGTATTGGGCCACATCTCCAGTGATGAATTGCGGTGGGTGTTCCGGTGGCTGGGATTTAAAATTCCAGAAGCGGCTTGGTGTTGAATCGTCAACGTGGGACCGGGCGTATGTCTCGGTCAAGAACCCATCAGGGAGTTGGGTCAACGTTTGGTCGAACAGTGGGACGGTCAACGATGGCGCCTACACTACCCAGACCATCGCAATTTCGAACTACGTTGCTGGGAACTCAAACTTCCAAGTTCGTTTCGGTCTCGGAACCAGCGATAGCAGCGTAACCTACACTGGATGGAACATCGACGATGTTGAAATTCTACCACAAGCATCAGGAATCTCAACGGGTGAAGGAAACTGGACCTCGGCTCCGTTTGGCCCTGGTTCGACATTGGGTAGCGAACCATCGTCGTACGGATTGATGGTCATCGATGCTGAAATTCCAACAGGTTCACTGTTTGAGTGGTCGCTCATCGACGCATCAACAGGGACACCTCTTCCTGGTTATCAGGAAATGACAGACCTGCGTGTCGACCTTGGGGCTATCGATTGGGAATCGACACCTTCTCTGCGATTGAAAATGCACATGATTACGGGTTCGGGCGGTGGTCCGAAGGTCCACAGCATAGGAATTAGCGGAGCGATCAACGAGAGTTTCAGCGAAAATCCTGCATTGCATGATTGGACACTTGCGGGCACATCTTGGTCGCAAACCTCTGGCGAAGTCTCAGGCACAGGAACAGTCACCTCCCCTATCTATCGAGTTTCCAATGGTTTTGGTGCACTCAAAACGTCCATCCTCGCCACGGGTTTACCAATCCTTGAAGCAAACATCGACGACAAAGGCTGGCTTCCTTATCCCCTTGAAGGATACACGAATCTTGACGAAGTTGGACAGAGCGTACAGTTCCGATTCCAATCATCAAGCGGTTCCTATTCGATTGATGCTTTTTCCGTTGAAACGGTCCGATCCATACCCAACATGGGTGTTCGACTTGACATAGGTGCTGATGGTGTTTCGGATTGGGGCTTCGATGGTGATGATGCAGGAAGTTACGGTATGCAAAACCGTCTTGCAAATGGGAAGGTGTGCCAGACACTCTCAACGACGCCGAGCTCTGCAGGAGTGTTTGATGTTCTTCTCCCCCTAGCAGGCATTGATCAATTTGGATTCACTGTTTCTTCTTCAAGTGAAATGAGATCCCCTTACATGAACATCAAGATTGCAGGTTCAGATGTCACCAACCGAGGGTTCGCGAACTTCCAAACCGCATCCTATGTCGAATTCTCATCAAACGAATTGAGTGCCCTGAACAATGCCTTATCCAACGCTGCGGACGATCGAGGCATCCTCGGATTGCCGATGTCTCGTGTCAGCATAACCATCGGTTCGTCCCAATCAACTGCAGACGTAACCATGTGTGGTATATTTGCTCCATACGATGCTTCCCTCAATCTCAATTTGGCTGCAAATTCTGCACTTGTCCAAAGTCTCAACCAAGAACTCAGTTCAGTTGTGGCAATTGGTGGTGTGAAAGAGGTTCGTCTCCCCGTACGGATGATGTCCTCTGGTTCACTCAAGTTGACCATCAACAGCGTCAGCTCGTCGCCAACGTTGAATCCCGTCTCCATCACTGTCACTCCCCCTATCGATACGCTTACGCCATCAACCGATTGGATNACGNTCGANTCGATTTTNGACCTCTCTCCGCTCGGTGTCTTGGANGGAGAAGCNTACGTCAAAAACAACGGNTGGAGCGTTGAGTTTGCTCTTCGAGGTCCAAACNGTGAGTCCAAGGTTCTGTGTGGAACAGCTGTCCTCCCGCTTGTAGGGGCNGCNGTTGCAAACTGTCANCAATCTGGATATGCNTTGGGATGGAGNGACATNGANGCNAACGGAGAAATCAAGATGACAGCATCCGGNTCNTTTGTACAGTTNACCCACACCTTCCAGATGCCTGTNAGTTGGAACGATGAGCCTTATGCNTCGCTCAANGTTATGCTCGTTAGNCCAACAGGTCCAACNNTGCCACTGAATCACGTCTTTGGNCTAGGTCACGCAAACGGTNTTGAGAACGACGTNTCNCTCAAGCGATTTACCATTGAATCNCAGTCNGGTGTGGAAACCGATGCNTCNTCAGCATCGCTTGTCCAAGGTACGTTNGTGACCGTCAATGCCTATCTTGGATTNGAAGNTGTAGATGCTGCTGTTCCTCGAACCGGTCAAGCACANGTACGCTTGCTTGTNGATGGACANGACAAAGGATCAACCAGTTTGATTCTCAANGGCGTAGCGTCGATCATCTACAGNGTGCCGTCAANTGCAAACANTCTCGAGATGGAGATTGAGGTTACNCCGGTTGCGGGTCANGGTGTGGCCTANGANGTCAACCCTGTTGCGAACTTTATCATGGACTCCATTGCACCTATGTTGATTGGAATGGACGTGGANACATTCGATCATCGCGACGCCTCGCCAGCNACAGAAATCAACTTCATTATCGGTGACAGCCCATCGCTNCCTCATCACGCAGANGCCCATGTTTGGCGATCATGGNTCGATGATACNAACATGAACAANATGGTTGATGAGGATGAAGTCCAAACNTACCTGCTTGAAAAGCCCGATGACATGCTNTCAACCATAGGTGAGTTTNCGCTTACNTTGGACACNTCNCNAGCACCTGATGGAGAATTTGTTCAAGGATGGTTGTCCGTTTCAGACGGNGCNGGNAACNTCATGATNGAAGGCGGAAGTGCAAGCACACCGNTGTTNAATGTTCAAATTCGCTCCGATGGAACGCCCTCCTTTGGAACAGAATTTGATCTTGTNTGGGGNAACGGTGACGGTTGGNTACATCCTGGTGAAGCGAACGTCCTGCAAATTCCGATTTGGGATAAGAACGGTGTNTCCGATATTGATTCCATCGAACTCAACCTTGGCTCGANNGAATCCGATTCTGCCATCATCTATTGGTTGGCTGAGAATGAACAGTGTTACACGAATCACGTTTACATCGACGTTGAATCTTGCTCGATTGTTAATGGCGAGGGTGTCTTCTCAGAGCAGGGGGCNTTTNTNGCAAACTTTAGCATCGAGTGGGGCTTTGANCCAGACCCAAGTTTCATTCGAACACCGTCCNTGCAACTCACTGACCGCCTCGGCCAAACCGTGGTNGTTCCATTGTACGATGCAACTTGGCAGTACAGCGGTGAATTGGCGCTCGATGCATCNCAATCCAAGCTTNTGATCGANATGCGAGAGGTGAATTCCGTGGGCGCTTATGCCTCNGAAGATTCGACCATGGAGTACCAAGGAGAATTGGTTTGGTACAGAAGCATGCGNACCATCGAGCAATCCCTTGATGTTTTGATGCAAATCAACGGAGAGGAATCGGTCGTTGAAACGNATGGAAACTTCAGTTTTGCAAGAAACGTTCCAGANCAAGCAGGAGAGCATGGTTTGTTCCTAACAATGTACAACCCNCCAAGTGGGGCNATNTTGCGAGGGNTGGGTGAAGAACCAATTACGACCATCTTCGTTGANAAGCAGGCTCCAATACTCATGGACATCCGNTCNCCAGGAACACAGGATGTTCTCCCNGAAACCGCATGGTCCGATTTGGAGNTTCAACTCACGGTTCGAGAAATGGANCAACTGAATCCNGACACNTTGGTCCTCAACTATGCAATTCATCCAGCAGGNTTGGGGCTNAACGTTGCAGCGATGTACGATGGACAAATCAACATGGAGCTNTTGGGTGGNCGAGCCTTTGGCGAGCAAGTCCCNATCNCNGCNGTTCTNAACATNGATGACATTGTGTCGGAATCNGATCGNANCGAACCACTCGAACTGCGCATCTGGGTGACGGGCGAAGACATGGCTGGAAATGCATTCGCAGAAGATTTCAANGACATCGATGCTCCGTTCCATTATGTGGGATTTGGAACAGCGCGTNCCNGACTTCACCTTTGTTGGNGAACCGTCCGTGAAGTATGNTGGTGACAGTGTACGGGTCGATGAGCCNGTTGANATANCTGCAGCNATCATCAACAACGGAAATGCTGACGGCAATGTGCANATNGTTCTTGAATTGGTTGAGTCAAACGGNGCTCGAACACGAGTCGATGCACGTCAACTCGANGTTGCGCCAGGTACGACGACNGTGTATGAGGGTGCATGGGTNCCATCTCGGACNGGAACNATGTGGCTCGAAGTCCAAATTTTGGGTTCNGAAACNCTCCAAACACCAACACTTCGTGTNAANGANGCNGAANNNGAAGGATTCNTNGGNACCGTNTCNGAAGTNAACCCNGTNGTNNTNGGNGTNTTGGTTGTTNTNAGCCTCGTNCTTGTTGGATTGCTCGTGTTCGGACTTCGACCAACAGAACCACAGAAGCGAATGAAACCACGTCTTGCTCAGCAAATGGAACGTGTTGAACAAACGCTTCCCGGANTGGAACAACAAGGACCGTATGGTGCNCAACAACAGGGTGCNGACGTCGGTCAGAACCCTTACCAGTGAATCTGATGGGTTCATATGGAAGTTGATTGACAGCCACGTGGAGGGAGTGAGAGGACCGCTGACAGAGTTCGACTCTGAGGAAAGTCCCCTCTCCATAGTGCAGGTGGTTCACAGAAGTGAAAGATCAGAGATGGTCAGGTCAATGCCACAGAAACGATACGATACCAGGTGTGTACAATGATGTTGAAAGACGGAGGTTGCCTGAATGTCGATGGAACGAGCAACCCCACTGGAGCAAGTCCAAATNGTCCNGNTNANGCNGCACGCANAGGGACAGGTAGGATGCTNAGTTGAATGCGGTCACCGAACGGCAACAAAAAGGGGCTTACTCCTCACTCCCTCCACATTGTTCTCAAACCTTGAACAGTTGTTCATATAATCCTGCAGGAATTAACATCCATGCGGGCAGCCATTGNAATCANGNTNCTTCTTNTCNTNCTCCAAGGAAATCTTGGTCTCGAGCNGGAACAAGAAACGGAAACCTACGTCGTGACGGTTGACAGCACCAATCTTCGGTTCAANCCATCAACGGTGACCCTNAACGAAGGCGATACGCTNCGATTCGTTTGGGGNGGACAAGCATTGCCTCACAACTCGGTTGAGGAGAACGGTGTGTTTGATTCAGGNGATCCAGAGCGTGATTTGGATTTCGGGCATGTCTTTGACTACGATTCTGCGGGAACNTACAACTTTTTCTGCGAACCTCATGANTCNGTAGGAATGNTNGGCTCTGTAACCGTCCTCGATGTTGAAGCNCCGATGGATGATCANCAAAACAACTCANCGAACANGTCCTCANGCCANTCAATGGAGNCTGNCATGAACTGGGAGCCNGTNTATGCCGTTGGANTGATTNTCTTGTTNTCAGCAGCAACATGGCGNGCTCGCATCTACGATTGATCGAGAACTGCNTCAACNGGTTTCAATTCNGATGCTTTGATGATGGTCATGTCCCCTGACATGTCTCTCCATGGNTCTTCNCCTCGNACAAANTCCCTTAACGTGGTTCGGCCTTTGGCCACGTCTCGAACAGTGTGCTCTGCGACAAGAATGCTCGGAAGGAGGAANGAACTTGTCACGAATGCGAAGATGATCAGCAAACACATCAGCATGAAGAAGTTCTCNAAACCGGGGAACGCTGCNAGGAANCCTGCAGAAATTCCAGCCACCGTCGTAATTGTTGTTTCAAAAATAGTCTGACCAGTTTCTTCNATTGCGTGNGCAATTCCTTTGGAATTTTCTCCTTCTTCCTGTATTCGATGCATAACGTGAATCGCATCATCGACTCCAATTCCAAANACAATGGTTCCGATCATNGCTGTGAAGATGTTGACGTTGACNTCNCCNCTTTGCATCAGAAGNGGTTGCCACAGGATAACCACGGCGACTGGAACCATGGTTATGATTCCCAAGCGAATCGAACGGAAAACGAGTGCCAATACAACCGTGAGGATGAGCATTGTCAGGATGGTCGTTCGTGATTGTGTATCGTGTATCCCCTCATTGATGTCGAGGGATACAGGCAGACCACCGGTCAATTTTGAGGTTCGGGTCTGTTGAAGTTCAGGTGGTTCGGATAAGATCTCATCGATTTCATCTCGAAGGTCGGNTGCAATGTTGAGGTTCATGTACGGTTGGTCGACGTAAACGATTGCCTTGGTTTCTTGCTGGTTCAGGAGCATCGAGCGTACTTCGAGTGAAAGTGTGTCGAAAGCAACGTTGACCATGTCTCTTCGCAGTCCTTCTCGTCCACTTGGCCCACTCGCCTCGAGAGCTATCCAAACATTGCATTCGATTGGGTCGTTGCTCTCCCAACACTCATCATGAAGCAAATCCCACAATGAGCCCTCATAGAGCACAACGTCGTCTGTCAATTGGATGCTCACTGGTACGGCTTTCAGGAACGTGATGATGCTCGTCGTATCGGTGCTTTCAACAGCATCGATGCGTTGTTCCAACCGATCAATGGCATCCATAACAGGAAGATCTCTGATGTTCGAAGTCTCGTTGTTGTTGAAGCGATTGGCTGCATCAAACACAAACATCGAGGTTTGTCCACTGTCGAATTGTTCCGAATATGTTGCAATCTTATCCAGGGATTCGATACCCTCAGGTGCTTCACTTGAACCAGTTATGGGTTCGTTGAGTTCATCCAGATTTGCAATCCCGTAAACTGTTACGCTTGAACTAACGAGGAGTATGACGACAAAGTAGCGAATTGGAACCTTACCAATGTTCTTCCACATGCCTGGATTGGTACGCTTATGGAATCGAAGCATCCAAGCCAGTGCTGGAACAAGAATGATCGAAAAAACGAGCGTCGATAAAATTCCAACAACCAGTGTAAGTCCAACCGAGCGAATCGGTGCGATGTTTACGATGCTCGGTGCGATAAGAACTGAAAATCCAACCATGGTTGTCAGGGCTGAAAGGAAGACAGCAACGCCAGTTGAGCCTGCCATGGTTGTAACGCATCGGATGTAGAATTCTTTGTCCCAGAGGTCCGGTTGTATGAGAGGATCCTTTCCTTGGCGCTTGCGCGTCTTATTTTCTTCAATCATTCGTTCGAGTTCCTTTCGCCGCACTTCCTCGATGCGGTTGACCATGTGCAAGGCATAGTCGACACCCAATCCAATCAAAATTGGGAAGGTTGCGACAATCATCGGTGTGAGTGTCCACTTGAGTACGACCGATGCTCCGAAGGTGACGCCAAGAGCGAGGAGAATTGGTGTGCCGGTAATGATGACGACCTTTGCGGATCGATGCAAGAATGAAATGATAAGAATAGTGAACAGAATCGAATAAGGCAACATCTTGACAAGGTCATCATAAATAGCATCAGAAACATCTTCCAAGGTCTTTGTGAGTCCTGTAACCGTCATATCCGTCGATTTAGAATCCATCGGTCGGTTGTCAATGATGTCATCAAAATGGTCCAACAACCGGTCCAATTCCCCCCACTGATCTGGAACATCGGCACGCATGCCAACAATGATCGCAGTGGTGTCCCAAACACCATCGCCATCCATGTCGTTTGTTGGGTCACCGTCTCCATCGCTGTCGACCGATAAATCATTGTCGTTGGTATCCATGATGATGTCTTCAAAAGAGCCGCTTGAATTCTGAATGATTTGGTCAATTGTTTGCTGGTCTGGAATTGCATAACGCCCTCCTCCGGGGAGATTCTCGCAATCAAGATCGACAGGCAAACGTGTATTGACGCCATGAACGCACATCGATTCGTTAAATCGACCGTCAGCCGAGTTGATTTCCTTCATGATTTGAGCTGGTGAAATAATCCACAAAACTCCATCAATCGCCCCGTAGTCTTGCTTATTGTGGTCCATTCCACGACCTGTGAAGGAACCTCCAACGTTGTCATCATCGCCCTCGACCCAACTAATTTCTCGGAGAATGGCCTCATCAGTGATGTTATCTCCTAAACCACCACCTAAGCGAGCATTGTCTGTCTGGATGTAAATAACAGCGATATCGGTTGACCATTCCTCTCTTACCTCCAAAAGCAGGTCCGTTGATTCTGCACCATCTGGAAGGAAGATTTCGACGTCATCTTCAATTTGCGATTGAAAATCAAGGCCACGTTGGCCGAGGAAGGCTGCTATTACGATAAGGAGAATAACAAAAACTGCTGGTGATGCAAGAACCGTTCTGTACAACTGTTCTGTTCGCTTACGGGCATAGGAATTGAATTCGCCTTGCCATTTTTCGATTTGTTCTCGAGCGGGTTCCGTGGTCTTCCGGAAACTCTCGAGAATTGCAGAGAGTTGTCCTGCCATGGTCTGACCAACCGTGTTCAATTGATGAACAATGCGACGATATGGGCTCAATCAAGGCCGAATTCACGCACCAACAAAATACGCAGAAATCCACGAACGGTCTGAAGAATAAATCCAGTCGCTATCAACGCTAATCCAAGGACGCCAATCCACACAGCTGTCAATCCTTGACCAAGTACGGTATCGAATTGTGTGGTAAATTCTTGAGCGGTGTTCATTCCCATTGCAGCTCCTGTTGCGAGCAGGCCGAGACCTGGTAGGCCGAGCGTTAACAGCGGCTTCTTTTGTGAGAGCGAAAGGAGTGCCCATGAAAGGACCGTGAATCCATGAGAGATAGCAGTAAAGTTGGATCCTTTTGGTACATCGTAGCGAATAACGGTTGGGACTTCTTGAATTGTAAGTTGCTTTTCTTTTGCGTCTTCAAGCATCTCAAGGGATAATTCCATACCGTCTGCATCAAATCGTAGGCGATCGATGGCTTTTCGAGAGAATGCTCGAAAACCTGATTGTGTATCCTTGATGTCGAGATCGCTTGTGAGGTTGCTCGCTGCTGTAATGACTTTAATTCCAAGACGTCGATAAGCAGGCATGTCGTTGCCTTCTCCACCTTCTACGAAACGAGAACCAATCGTAAAGTCGGCCTCTTCATCGAGAATGGGCTGGATAAGTTTAGGGATATCTTTTGTATCGTGCTGACCGTCTGAATCGAGAACGACGAGAACGTCTGTATCGCTGTTTCTTGTTGTCTTGAACAAGGTCTTGAGTGCGGCTCCGTATCCTTGATTTCCACGATGACGGATCACCGTTGCACCACATGCTTCTGCAATGCGAGCACTGGAATCTGAAGAACCATCATCGATGCAGATGACTTCATCGACGTG
>NZVG01000048.1 GCA_002698145.1 Methanobacteriota archaeon
TGTTTCTTGTTGTCTTGAACAAGGTCTTGAGTGCGGCTCCGTATCCTTGATTTCCAGGATGACGGATCACCGTTGCACCACATGCTTCTGCAATGCGAGCACTGGAATCTGAAGAACCATCATCGATGCAGATGACTTCATCGACGTGTCGAAGGGCCATTGTAACAACTGTTCCAATGGTTTCCTCCTCGTTGTACATAGGCATGCCTGCAATAATGCGGACGTGGCCAATGTCGGTCTGCATACTAAAACCTCGAAAATATAGAATATATAGTTGTACTCCTCGTTACACTGGGCATGGAATGGATAATAGAACACTGCTCAACCTGGATTGAGCAGTGTTCGGCTTCATGCACATCTGAGTACATGATTGCTGATTTCACCGTACACCTCTATTAATCAATCGAGGAGTTGTGAAACGGTTGTCACAGCTCGCTCACCAGCGATAACTCGCTGAAGTGCAGCCATGGACACTACGAGAGGAACGTAGGATTCCCCATCGCTTGTTTCATAGGTTTCGCAGTCTGCGAACGATGCGGTGTTGATGGACAACTTGATCGCTCCGCCAGCATTGCTGCGGCGAACGTATCCTACCAACATGGTTCGGCTTTCTTCGGTTTGCTTCGTTTCGGTTTTCTTGGTTTTACTCATGTTCAACACATCCCCTCACTTGGTGAGGTAAGGCGAATATTTTCTTCAAAGATTATCAAACAATCGAAGCGCATTGTTGTGGCTATGATGCATATGGAACAGTTCCGTTTTAGGTCGGCGAATGGTTTATCTGTTCAAATTCTTAGTAAACTGCAATGACCGAAGACCAACCAGAATCAGACCATTCTGGTGATACGTCCGAGGGATTTCAACCCAAAACGCCCGCTATGAAGCGATGGAAACAAAGATACATCGATCATGAAGAGTCCGAAGATTCCCTCACAGAAGAGGATGAGGGAGATGACTCTGATGCGGTCGTTCATCAGATTTCGGACGGAAATTTGCAATTCAGAACCTTTTGTCAAATACTCATCGCAATGGTTGTCATTGGTGCGATTTTCTCATTCATTGGGTATGTCTCTGGCTCTCAAACATGCGACGATGACAGTTTGTTTGAAATTCTAGGTGGGTTATTGTTTTGGATTGGTATGCTTGGAATACCGATCAATTTGTTGATTTTACTCATTTCTTTTGCGAATCCTGAATTTGATTCTAAAGATGTCTTTACATGGAGTCTGATTCACTTCGTCGTCTCAATTCTATTCATGTTCCTCTTCATTGAATACGTCTTACAGGACATGTTCTGTGATGTTTGTATGGGGTTCCCTGGAGAGGATTGTTCAGACTGATTCTCGATGGCCGAATCTACTTTGACCACATCGATAGGTCGGGTGCAGCAGGAACATTGCTGTCATAGGCTGATGGTTGCTGCCACTTTGTAGGAGCTTTCGGACGCTTCCATCCAAGCAAGACGATGATGAGTATAATGCTGGTCAACACGATGATTGTGAGAAGATTCTCACGCAATTCCGATGTATAGGAGGAACGCTGTTCAGGTTCACTTGTGATGGTTGGTGTTACTTCTTGTTCTTCGACCTGTGTGAATTCAACAACAATCGATTCACAGTCAAAAATGCCGTCTGTTATTGCGCAAACCTCTCCTCTATAGATTCCTTCGACCGTTGTTGTGACGATGACTCGGTTGTCAAATATCTGTGCCTCAAGAGGATCATCGAACTGGAAGACAATTGCTTCCGTATCCGTGTTCGCATATGCAGTAATTGCAATGTCTTTGTTGACCTCAGAAATTCTGGATGAGTATGCTACAATCAATATTTGAGGGTCAAGAGCGGGTAAGCCTTCGTCAATCTCTCCGTCACAATTGTCATCGATTCCATTGCGGATTTCTTCTGCGTACGGGTTGATGTTGGAATTGTTGTCATCGCAATCAAGGAACCATCGGACACCGTCTCCATCGTTGTCGAGATCTGCAAAGAGTGGATTCGTTCCAATGTACAGCTCGTATCCATCTTGCATTCCATCGTCATCGGTATCTGCATCTTGCCATTCGGTGTTGTAGACGTTGTATTCATCGACATCGATTAGACCATCGCGGTCAGCATCCGTGGTAAGGAAATCTTCGTCAACTTCCTCGTCGCAATCATCGTCGATTCCATTAAGCCATTCGGACAAGCCAGGGCTTCGATCTGAATCGTTGTCGTCGCAATCTTGGAACCAATAATATCCGTCACTGTCATCGTCCGGGTCTGCATAAGTTGGGTCGGAAAAGAAGACCTGAACTTCGTCGCCATCGTCCATACCGTCACCATCGGTATCTGGATTGTTCCAGTCTGTTAATTGAACGTGGAATTCAGCCCAGTCACTTAAACGGTCATTATCAGAATCAAGAAACTCGAATCCTTCATCGATTCCGTTTTCGCAATTGTTGTCGATGCCATCGAGAAGCTCAGGTTGGAATGGCTTGATGTTTGGATTCGTATCGTTGCAATCTTGGAACCAATACCAACCATCGCTGTCGCTGTCTGCGTCAAAGACCAGTGGGTTGCTGAAGGTAACAAGCACTTCGTTACCGTCGGTCAATCCATCGCTGTCCGTATCTTCTTGGAGAGGATTCGTTAAGAAGGTGAGAACCTCTTGACCATCATCGAGAAGATCGTCATCGGTGTCTGAATCGATTGGGCTCGTAGATGAGTTGAAGATTTCGTAACCGTCCATGAGGTTGTCATCATCGGAGTCAGGGTCCAACGGGTCGGTATTGTGGATGTTGGTTTCATCCTCATCGGGAAGGCCATCGTTGTCAGAATCGATGATTTCCTCGGCACCGTGAATGACCAATTCCCAGTGGTTCCAACTACCTGTGTATCCATTTCCACGATCGTTGACATCAAGCGTCCAATCACCATCCGACGATTCATCCCAATGAAGTACTGTTGAAAACACCCATTCGTTGAAATTGTTGTTGTTGTCGTTGTGCTCTTCAGCCAATCTCGATTCGGTCCCATCGGGTGAGGTTAACGTAATTTCAAGATCACCTCGGTAGGTATGATCAGCATCAAATCGTATTTCGACGGACTCGACAAGCAACCCTGCATCGACAGTCACGGTTTCCGATAAGCCATTTCTTGTATTGTCTGGAATGGATTGAGAAACATCAAGCTCTCCGCTCGACCAGTTGAACTCAGGATTCACATTGGTCCAATTTCGAGCGATGTGAACAGCCAAACCTGCGTCGATTGCACCGTGTCCATATTTGTGATTGACATCGTGGCCTGCACCGTTGGTTACCCAATCGCTGTCTGATGCATCGTTGGTTCTTGCACTGTGGACGAGGACGTGTTGCACGTCTCGATAGGTTAGCGTAGGGTTTGCTTCAAGCATCAGGGCAATCACACCCGAGACTAGCGGTGTTGCACTGCTCGTTCCTCCAAAATTGTTGTTGATGTCGGTTGAGGTATACCCTCCAGATCCTCGAATGTCTGCAGTTGTGATGCCCTGAGCCCCTCCACGCGAGTGTGCAGCAACGAGCAGATTCGCCCCATCCTCGCTGTACCAGGCTTGGTCACCGTAATCCGTAATCGCAGCAACGCCGATTGTAAACCGTGAATTCGCATATCCGTCGTAATTGGAATTGTCACCGTTGTTACGGCCGTTTCCACCCGCCAAGGTAACAATTGTTCCAAGGCCACCTCGGCCCTGATACATGTTGTCCTCGAGGGATGCTTGCAGCAATGGCTCTGGTCCACTTACGACGTTTCCTGAATCACTCGGCCCCCAAGAATTTGATGAAATTGCAACCACGTCACGGCGATGTCCGATTGCGTCTGCTTCATCTTGATCGTCGTTTGAACAAGCGATAAGCCGGATTCCAATGAGATCCGCATCCATTGCTGCACCGGAAATTCCGTAGTTGTTGTCACCAATTCCTGCCGCGACACCCGCAGCTGAGGTTCCGTGCCCGTCGTTTGAGGTGGGTGTTGGATTGCCATCGTTTCCGCAATAATCCCAATCGATTGTATCTTGGTAATTTGGCGAGAGGTCGCTGTGCTGATGATCAACACCGTCGTCGACAATCGAAATCAAAACACCGCTTCCCTTGACACTGTCCCATGCTCCTGTAACGTTCGCATCCTCACCAGGTGTGCCAGAACCTTGTCCGGTATTTTGCAGATGCCATTGCGATGAAAACGACGGGTCGTTTGGTATGAATCGTGGCTCATTGGCGTGTGTCCGAACAATCGAAAATCGAACAACTTCGTCCGTCGAAAGGAGTTCCTTGCGTATATCCAATGGTTGCTCGAGTGACAGAATAAACGAACCAGGAATGTGTTTGGGTTGTTCAAATGAATCAACATCGATGGGCAACGTTTCATAAAACCTGTCGACAGTTTGACCGCACATTGCTGGCATGTAAACAAGCCACTGAGCAGATGCATCCTCGGCTCCGTCCGTCATTGAGCGAACAAATGCGTTGTTCACCCCGAAACTGAGCTCGGAGGGGGTGCATTCAATGATTTCTGCCTCAGCAACGGATTGTGCGTTGGCCACTGGCGCAAGAAGCGTTATCAAAATCAAGAAAACGCCAACTCGCATAATGAGGGTTACAACCGAACTGCCATAGAAAACCTTGCTTTCCATGATAGCAAACATTGACATTGTGGAAGGAGACGGCAATCCATGCGAAGCATCGTCACGGGTGGCGCTGGATTCATTGGTTCTCATCTCATTGATCGACTCGTTGCTCGAGGTGATGAGGTCACCGTTCTCGATAATCTATCCAGTGGGAAGGCAGAGTTTCTCNCCCANCATACGACGAACGTCACACACATCGAAGTNGACATCACTGATTTCGATGCAATGTCACCTCATTTTGAAGGCGCCGACGTCGTCTACCATTTCGCAGCAAATCCAGACATTCGATTGGGCACTGAAATTACGGATACTGACCTCAAGCAGGGAACAATTGCAACCTACAACGTCGTTGAATCGATGCGAATTCACAACGTCCCAACAATTATGTTTGCATCCTCATCGGTTGTTTATGGAGAAAATGCACCGATGCCAACGCCTGAAAATCACGGTCCATGCATGCCGATCTCCCTTTACGGTGCGAGCAAATCTGCGGGTGAATCGTTGGTGAGCAGTTGGGTTGGTACCTTCGGAATGCAAGGTTACATCTTCCGATTCGCAAACATCATTGGTGACCGAGGAACACATGGTGTAATCTTTGATTTTATTCACAAACTAAAACGAAATCCCTCGGAACTCGAAGTTCTTGGCGACGGTCGTCAGGAGAAATCCTACATGGAGGTAGGGGATTGTGTCGATGCAATACTTCACGTNATGGAAACGGAAAGCGAATCACTCAATTTGTTCAACCTTGGNAGCCATGANACGTGCAGCGTTCGCAGAATTGCNGAAATCGTTGTGGAAGAAACGGGCTATCATGATGCGAACATNGTNTACACAGGTGGTTCACGAGGCTGGGCAGGCGACATTCCTCGAGCCATGCTCGGCATTGACAAAATGCTTGCAACTGGATTCAACGTCCGGTACAACAGCGAAGAAGCAGTTCGCCACACTGCNCGTGTGCTGATTGAAGAAATTGGTCTTGAAGACTGAAGCAAGGTTCGTGACGCATACCATTGGGCTTATNGATGAGGATGGATTCGGNAANATNGGTGAGAACATGAAATCANTGCTCATGGACCAAGAAGCGAGTGCACGCTCGGATGCCGGAATCATCGTTATGTCGATGTTTTTCGCTGGAATTCTTATTGTGGCGTTTACCACAAACCCAATCGCATCCGGTACCAAAATAGGCGAAAGAGCTCCGATTTTCAGCGGCGATGCATATGATGGTTCAAGCTGGAGTACCTTTGAATTTGAAGATCTTCTCGATTCCTCATGGACATGGAATTCCACAGAGGATGCGCCATGGATNGCTGTCGAGTTTTTGGATACAGACTGTGGTTACTGTAAGCAATCTGCTCCCGATGTTGGTGAGTGGGCACAAATGTACAGCGCTGAGCAATGGCCTGGACCGGATGTTATCTTCATCGCAGTTGCGGTTGAATTTGTAGCCGACTCGTCAATAACTGAAGTTGAGGAATTCCGCGCCCAGTACAACAACAATTTCCTCTACGTNGATGATCTNGACAACGACATCGCCGGAGACTGGGATGTTTCAGCAACACCGACGTACTTCCTTGTCCAACCCGACGGTATCGTGGCCTGGAACAGCGGGCAAGCTACGAACTCACTTGGATGGGATGCGAAAGAGGAACAATCCACNTCGCTCAATGGGTTCGACGACGGTTATGTACAACTCAACGAGGCAATTGAACAGTTGACCTTGCTCAATGGAGGCGAGTGATCATGAACGAGTATGCAGTTCTATCCATTCACGGGGCTGTTATTCTATTCGGCGTCGTTTTGCTCACTCCGTTAGGAGAAAGCGCTTCAAAAATACTTCATTCCCGTTACCCGTCAACCACGACAAAGCGCGGTCAGTTGCTTGCAGGTATGATGTTCGTATGTTTTGGTGGATTCACAGTCTCCGCACACACGCTCTGGATGCACAACAAGTTGTCAGAAGGAGCAAGTGTTTGCTCGAGCGATTCCATCCTCAATTGCGATGGATTGATCGGCAACGTTGCCTACAACACCGATCCGTTCCTTGGCCAACCTTGGGGACTCATCGGAATGGTCGCATTCACCCTTCTTTTGTGGCTCGTCATAACCGTCGCAAAGGAACCGATGTCGCCTCAAAGCCTTCTTTTCNTAAAAGCAGGACTTGGTGCAACTGTAGCAGGTCTTCCTGTCATTGGTNTGCTCGTAAGNTACGANATCAAGGAGAAGCTCATNTGTCCATTTTGTACAACNGCACACGTTGCGAACGTCATTGCCCTGNTTGGGTTCTTTTTGTTGTTCAAACTNCANGAATCTGGNGAATGGGCNCCGGANATGAAGAAATCCTCGAGGAAGTGAACCNATGAATCGTGATGGTGCAATTGTCGTCATTGCCATTGTAGCACTCGTAGTCGTGGCCTATCAATCTGGATACATTCCGTTCGGAGAAGAGAATACGAGCGATAGCGTTGAATCTGAACCCGTCAACGATGGTGATACCCTTCCATCTTCACTCGATGAAATCCATCCATTGGCATCGACTTGTCTCGACCATGGGGGCCTTACTCGTCATGATCACATGAATCTCTACATTCGAATCAACGGTGAATTTGCAACCATACCTGAGAATACGGGCATTAACACGGGAACATGCAATCAACAAGGTGCCAACATGCACGTTGTTCACACCCACTCTAACGATGGTAGGCTCCACCTCGAGATGCAAACAAATGAAGATGTTGAGCTGGGTGTTTTCTTCGACATTTGGGGACAACACTTCGATTCAACAGGTATCTTCGATTATCGAGTTAACGAAACGCATGCATTGACCATGAGTGTTATTGATTCTGAAGGTAACCAAAGCATTGTTGACTCTTACGATCNATTNGTNCTGCTTGANGGCCAGGAGATTCTCATCGATTACGGTCCTCGACCTTAAGGGATGAACAGTCCTTCGAAGTGGTCTCCATCACCCTCAGTCTCAATCCTTTCAATTCGAACGATGTTCACATCGATGCGTTCAGTATCCGTGTAGATGCGTCGAAGTTCGTGAAGCATGGCTTGTTGTACATCTTCTCGATCGACTCCATAAAGAACCGATAGATGATGGTGCTTTTTTCCATTGACCTTGGCAACGAATTCCACCATCCATTCTCCGACATGGTCATCGTTGGTGTCCGCTTCAAATGCTTCTTCCATAGTAGTTCATAGACGTAATACCTTATCAATGAATGGGTCCTTTGCCTCAGTTTTTTCCGAAAAACGGTAATTTCTACCACCATTCATTCTAATTTTGTTACTTTTATTCCTCTTCTCGTACCTTTTCTTGCGCGTTTACAGAAACAAGACCAAGCATTCCGATTGCTAAGAAAATCATGATCGGCAAAAGAACAGGCAGCTCTGCCCCCTCTTCTACGGCCGATGACTTGACAGCGATTTCGAGAACGCCAAGGGGTTGTGGGTTCATGAAATTACGATTTTCGAGTGCTTCCTCTGTGTATTCATGAATGACAATGACCGACCATTCCTCCATGTTTCGGGTCGGGTACGAGGCAACAAATGGTGCTTCTATGGACGCATCGATTGCGAGCATTTCACCATCCATAGGGAACTCTGCGAGTCCAACAAGGACTCTGTCACGGTGCTTTTCGCCAGGATTATCAAATCCGGAAGGGACCATCTTCTTGTGCTCGACGAAGAGAATGGTGTATTGTGTATCGTTGATGATTTCGTTTCCTTTCGGAGGCATAACCGTTACTGTGAGATGCGTTTCGTTGGTTTGAGCCGTCACCGTCAACTTCGTGTACGCTCTTTGATTTGATTCAGCTCGGAGAATGTCGCCTTGCACGTCAGGCCAAGAGGATACATCTTCACGAATTTCACCGTTGTTGACGACGAATGATGGGTAACCGGGGGTATTGTTGTACTGATTTTCAAGCCGATTCAAGCGGTGTTGCGCTGCTTCTGGACCAAACGCATCAATTCCGTCATCTGGGTGGTAGGATACCATTGCGATTCGTGTGCCATGATCCTCGGCTACAATGCCTAAATCGGGGTCAATTTCAGCGCAACGTGGACACCACGTGGCGGTGTATTCTTCGACAAGAATGCTGTATCCTCCATCAACAACGGCCCAGCCGTTCCATTCATCTGGCTGGATTGAACGAGCGTTAGCAAATGGCATCATGAGCAATATGCAACACAAAATGATGGCCGTGCGGGTTGCGCCCATAGTTCGTCCAATCGCTCAACCTCCTTCATCTCATCGTTTCGGCCACGATTGTACGGAAGGTGTTATGTCTGCGTGGACTCGCAGTAGGAATGAGGGAANCTCCATGGCTGACCACTGGATTGANAATCACAAACGTGATTCATGGCGTCGTCAAGCCAAAGCCAGTGGATACCGTGCACGNTCTGCCTTCAAGTTGAAGCAAATTCAAGCAAAATTTGAGTTGATGCGTGAGGGTGATGTCGTTCTCGATGTGGGCTGTCACCCTGGCGGGTGGGCTCAAGTTGCGGTGGAAGAGGTTGGCGAATCCGGTATTGTAATCGGCATCGATCTTGAACCATGCCAACCCGTTGATGGGGCATTGCTCATGGTTGGCGACATTACCGACCCACTCACTCAGGAACGAATCGTTAAGGAATTAGGCGATCGGCAAGTCAATTCTGTTGTATCGGACATTTCTCCTCACATCACCGGGAAGTGGGACGTTGATCAAGCAGTAGCGATGACTCTGGTTGCAAAGGTGTTCGACTTTTCTCTCCCCTTGCTCTGCAGCGGTGGTTGGTTTGTAACGAAACTGTTTCAAGGCGTTGGAGTTGAGGAATTAATCGAAGCTGTAAAGCCACATTTCTCGTATGTCCGAAGATTTTCTCCTGAAGCCTCGAGAAACTCCTCATCGGAGGTGTATCTGGTTTGTCGGAATCACACGCCATGGAATGCAAAATCCACCTCTGTCCTTGATGGATACGAAGTAGCGGTGAACAAATTGCTCGGCGGTGATGAAATCATCGATGATGTTGTTGCAACAAAGACGAGTTTTACCGTACGGCGAAAGAAAACGCAATGAAACTCTGATAACCTTTGAAGGGCTTGGGCCCAGTATGATCACAACATGTGTGCATGATTTGAAGGCAAAAAGGACAATTGCATCAATCGTAGGCATTATTGCTCGATCGTATCCTCTCACGATGAAGCACGCCCGTGGCAGGTGGATTGCTTTTCGCGAAATTGTTCTTTGCGATGACAGTGGATTTGTTCCTGTCAAAATATGGGGAAACGTCGCAATTGACCTCTTGCCGAACCAAGAAATACAATTGAAAAATGCCTACTGTTTTCATCAAAATGGGGTGCTATGTCTCACTCTTGGCATCCATGCGCAGCTCAAGATTTGCACGCAAGCATAAAGAAGGTGAGGTCGTGGGACGATTACCAACTGAGGCACCACAATGACTGAAAGAGCAAAAAATTGCACATCATCGGGTATACCACTCACTGAAGCTGGTTCAACCACATTCCCCTGCCCAAACTGTGGCAATCCAATCGGTCGAAGCCCACGATGTCGTGATCAAGGCGTGTCCTACACCTGCTCTGCATGTGGATTCGTTGGACCCTGAGGTGAGAATATGGGCATGGTAGCGATGACATACAAAGTAAATCCTGACGCTGAGATGGAAAATGTCGATACTGACATGATCTCTTCAACAATCACGACGTTTGGTGATGATAATTACGACGTCCAAAGCGTCGAAGTCAAGCCCCTTGCATTTGGCCTAAAATTCGTTCAAGTTCACGTCGTCATGAACGATGGAGAGGGCCTTGCTGACGCATTCGAAGAGAAGATGGCTTCTATCGCAGGTGTCGGTGAAATCGAAGTTATTTCGATGGGCCTTCTTTGAATCAAAGTTGATTCAGCGGTGCTCGCATAAACTCGCGAAGCAAGATTGTAGCATACGAACCGCTTGACAGCGTGAATCGAAACTTCAAACATGCTCCATCAGGATGCCATCGGCTTCCTTCGACAGGACCTTTGTTCCAATTTTCTCCCAATGAATCATCGGATGCCTTCGGGGCAGCTTCCACTGTAAATTCCTCAAAAGAGGTGGTGAGGGATCTTCGTGTTCCACTTGTTGTCAATCGGGGGATGTCGTGGATTTCCCAATCAAGTTCGTCAAGACCCATCTCAGCCAGAATGGATTCCTCCAACTCGCCTGGTTTTCCTTCGCAAGTACGGATGTCTCGGCCTGGCAGCGGTCCGGTGACGGACAGCCGACCGAGTTGACAGTTTCTTCCGATACGCGGTGCGGTTCGTTCTTCGACAAGAACGCAATTGTTGGCGGAGAGTTGGCCTCTCTCATCAAGCCGACCAACCAGATCTCCTGCTTCGGGAGTGGTGATGCTCATCCCCTGCTCGAGACGCTTCCTCAATGTCCGATTGAAGACCACTGATTGAAGTGCATGAACGGTCATAATCTGGAGATTGTTCGGGAGCTTTCGAAAAGCACCGATGTGATCATCCGGATTGTTCAGCAAATGTTCTGTCATTCTGCGTTCATATCCAAGCCATTCAGGTGCGAGGTCAAGTCCTTCCTGAGTGATTCCATGCTTCCGTATGTGTTCTCGGAAAGTTGCAACCTCTGGACTTTCATATTCACCTTCCTTGCTGATGTATGTTAGCGCAGCTTCGTCCCATTTGTGTTGAACGACAGACCGACCAACTTCAGCAGTTACTGCACGTCCACTTCCAAAGCGTTGGGGACCAATCCAATTTGGGAAACGGCCAGTTCCAAGCTTTTCATGCATGGAGTTTTTGATGCGTTCAACCTCAGCCAACGCCTCTTCTTCGGTCATTGCTGTTCCGTCTTGATGAGCACAACCGCGGACGACAATTGTGAACCGATTTCCTCGATGGTTGCCAAAGCCAATCTTTTGATGTGTTCTGCCGAGAACCTCGATGACTACATCTGGTATCTCAATTTCAGCGACTTTGAATTGTGGAGCATCAATGACAAAAATTTGCGACGTTACCGCACGCTTGTCCTTTGTTCCAGCGAAGAAAATCCGGTTTCGTGAGATGCTCAGTTTCTTGGCTAAGTTGTTGCAAAATCGATTGGTTTCCCAGTTTGTCAGCGTTATTTTTGCGACTGTAAATCGGCCTTTAGGGTTCAGCGTGATGGTTGTTGCAATCTCATCAACACGGAAGTCCGCAACTCTTGATTTGAGGACGCCACCGATTCCCATGTCATCTGTTGCATATCCAATAAGTCCGATGGCATCTGCCAGCGAAGTGTTTGGCTGCATAGCAGCCACCTCATAGTGTTAGGCTGTCAAAATCGCTGGACAAGCCGTTGACGATTTCGTTGAGAACTGCTTCAGGTTTTGCTTTACCAGTGGTGCGGATGTAGAATTCCGGTGGATCGAGGTCAGGATGACCCGGGAAGTAGTTGGCATACTCGACAGACTTGTGGTTGTTCAAGCGGTCTCGAAGGATTTGGAGAGCCGTGTGGGATTCTCCAGTGATTCGAAGTCGGAGTTCATTTTTCTCATGAATGAGGACCTTAATTGGCATGTTATCGTCTTGGCGACCAACCTCCCCATATTGAACCTTGCCGTCCTTTTGAGAACAGGTATTTGCTTCCTCTATGGTCAATTTACCCTGTCACTTAAACACCCTCTTGCACTCGCAACGCCCATGGACACCTCGAATTATGAGGACCAAATGGCAGAATATGCCGGTCTGTTTAATCGACTGGCTCTTCCAATCCTCATTGTTTCAGGTTTGCTAACCGTTGCACTCAGCGCAAATCTGTTTATCTCACCTCCAGAGTTTCGAACGGATTTGAACGATTTTGCTCCAGAGTCAGACTCCAACAAAGCTCACGAAGAAATTCATGCCTTTTTCCCTGATGAATCACGACCTATGTTTGTCCACGTTACGCGTGATGATGGGGGCAACGTACTGAGTATGGATTCCTTGATCGAAATGGATGCTGATCTTGCCGAACTAAAAGCAGATGGCCGAGTTCAGCTCGATGCGGTAGTTTCCTGGACGACTTCACCGGGCATGATTCAGATAGCGCTCGATGAACAATCTCCTGGAACAACACTCACAGATTATCAAGACTGGCCGTCACTGATCGATGCAGTCATTGAAGACGATACTACGTGTGCGATTAATCCAGAAGATGCGCTTCTTAGCACAGTCAACTTTGTAGGTTCTGCCCTTATCAACAAGAATCTCGATATTTCCAAGACATGTTCGTATCTCACGAACGGTGGGGGAGACGCTGTTCCGGCTGCTGATTCAACTGCGTGGGTAATCGAAATCAATCCAGAATTGGGTGAGGAAGAACGTCGAGAAATTCAACATCAAATTCGACTCGCGTTCTCAGACATTGGTCAATCGTCAAGCCTCACGTACTCCGTGGCATCTCTTGATTTGATGTCCTACGATATCGATAAAGGGACGTTTGACAATTTGATCATTCTCATCCTTTTTGCAACAATGGTTGTTGTTGCGTTGTTGTTTGTTGCTTTCCGAAATGTGAAAGGCGTGCTCTTTCCTGTTGTGAGTCTAAACGTAGCACTTGTGTTCACATATGGAATTTTGAACGCTATCGGCATTCAATTTACGGCACTTGAAGTCGCTGTTGCACCTCTGGTTCTGGGCTTAGGAATTGACTATGCGATTCACCTACAACGTTCCTTTGCTTACCACCGAAACAACACGGACGATGTTGCAGAGGCTTGGATGCGTGCCTGTGGGAAGTTGAGTGTCCCACTTTCACTTGCGGTCGTGACAACCGTTGCCGCGTTCTTGGCAAACGTCGTCTCTCCTCTGCCACCATTATCCACATTCGGCATTGCTCTAGCGTTTGGTGTCATCTGTGCATTCTTGACGTCGACACTCTTGATCGGCGCACTGCATGTGACCTTCCAGGTTCAAGCCGAATCTGAACAGAGAAAGCCCCTGAAATTAACCAATCTCACACAACCTCTACTCCAACTCCACCGAAAGCAACAGGTTGCAGTATTGCTCGTTGCTATTGCAATTTCAGGTGCTTCCGTTGTCGGAGCAATGCAACTTGAGACGGATTTTGATCTCTCAGATTTTGTCAATGAGGACATGGAAATTATGTCGGTCCGTGATGATATCAATTCAAACTACGACAGCGCTGGCTGGAAATACGTATACGTGCTCATGGAACCTGTTGGTGGCGGTGTCATCCCCGATGACGTCACCCTCTTGGATAATTTACGCGACCTTCACTCCGACTTGCGAAACAACCACGATGTCGTTGGAACGGATGAGCGGTTTCCATCACCATCGTATGAAGGCCCGTATGTTGTTCTACGTGATGCAATTATGAGAAACACTACGTTTGGTGAAATCCATGGGTTGGAAGTTGACAAAAACGATGTTTGGGATGATCCTGCTTTCTCCATTGATTTGGGATTGGTTTTTGCCGATTTGAGAAACAACTACACCGTCGCAGACCCATTGTCCGGGAAGACTTGGAGCGATCGAGTCAATGCGACAGTTCACTTGGATGGAACCAACATTGCGCACCTGCGAACAGAGGTTCGTGTTGAAGCGACAACGTCCACGGAGTCGAAGCGAGTTGTTGAAGAATTTGAATCGATGATTGGCGATAGCGAGGATTCGGGGACATTGCGGGCTTCGCTCAAAGACAATGCCGTTATTCACGTGACGGGCGACTTGGTCGTATTGCAACAAGTTCTCGATGGATTGTCCTCCTCACAACTCAAGTCCACAGCAATCTCGTTGGTGGTTTCCTTCGCTGTACTGCTTCTCTTGACTCGTCGAATTCTTCCAGCGTTCATCGTTCTCTTGCCGGTTGGTATGGCATCGCTTTGGGTCGTCGGTTCGATGGCTGTACTTGGCATCAAGTGGAACGTTCTTACGGTTCTCGTCACAGCACTCACGCTTGGTATCGGTATTGATTATACGATTCACATGTGGAGGCGCATCGAGTGGGAGCTTCAACGGCAGGATGATCATTGGAGTGCACTAAAGACGTCGCTGGAAACGACGGGTGTCGCATTGATGCTTTCCGCGGCGACAACGGCTGCAGGTTTCCTCGTTCTGATGCTCTCACCGATGCCAGTCATCCAAGACTTTGGACTCATCACAGCAGTCACGGTTTTCTTCTCGCTTGTTTTGGCACTTGTTCTGCTCCCAGTTCTTTTGGAATTGGCAGCAAGAGCACAAGAAGCGGGTGAAAACGGTGCTTAACTCAACGCTTGGATGACGCTTTCCATGTCCAATCCTTGGTCACGAGCAACCAGTGCGAGCGCCATCCACCCAGTGACATGAACGAGAGCTCGTTGCTTACGAGTTGCTCGCCGCTGGACCTCATCGATTTCAAGACCGGATGAGCGAGCAATGTACTTCAGCAAACGTCGGGTTGTTGCCGCACGAGGATCGTTTGCTTCCTGCTTGAGTTGTGCAGGAACTGGAGCTTGTTGCACTGGAGTATTTTCGACAGGCTTTGTCTGAACTTCGTCCTCACTTGCACTTATTTGGCTAAATGAAACGGGATTCAGCAACCTCTGTGGTCGTGGATACCAGCCCAGAGGCGTAGAGGAGGCTGAAAAATCACCTGCAGGTGATAATTCCTCTTGTCCACCTACCAACCACCCGGTTTTGATCATCGCTTGAACAGCAGTTGTTGCTTCTTCAGGCTTCAACCAACCCATGTCGAGGGAGAGAATACGCTCAATATCGAGGGCATCCAATTCGCTTTCACCACGAAAGCAAATGGCAAGGACTCGTCGAATGTCTTCTGCATCGTTTTCCAAGATGAATTCGCCCCCTACTCAATCTTCTCAAATTGGCCATCATCCAATAATTTCCATCGGCCACATTCTTGACCAACATAGAACGTACCTTCAGTGGTGTAATCATAATCGCCTCCAGCTGGAAGTTTTTCCCAAGACTCAACACGTTCTGTTTCCTTGGTGGGAGTGAGTGCTTCCAGAGCAGCAAATTGCGCAGCAGCGGCTTCTGCCGGCGTTGGTGCAACGGGATTTGGATTTTGTTGAGCGGGGGGTGGTCCACGTTTCTTTGAACCCGTGTTTGCGGTGGACACGTTGCTTGGACCCGACCGCTTTTCGATGACTGGGACAGTTTTTTGCTCTACAGCCTCGACCTCTGTAGGTTGATTGACGCCTATCGATTTCTTTCGTCGTGAGAGAGCCATTCCGAGGGCAACGAGACCTACAATGGCACCGCCTGCAACAAACACTGTCGAAGAAAATCCTTCGGTCGAGGACTCGTAGGATTCGTTCCAATCGTTGTTTGTTTCATCCAGTTCCGCAATGCGTCCATCATTGTCAACTACGATGTTGAGGTTCCAGGTTCCTTCAGGTACGTCCACAATCACTTGCATGCTTCCTGCTTCCGATGCGTCAAGGCCATCGAAGATTTTTCGCCCAATAAGTTGGTTTTCATTGGCTTGGTTCAGGTAAACACTGACATTGAACGCGCCTTCAATACGCTCCCCGGCGTTGAACACTTGAACGGTCGCAATGACCTCAGAATCTGCAACAAGGTCTTCATCGAATGTGACCTTTGAAATTTGTAAATCAGGACCTGCTGAGGTTAACGAGATGGACGTCCAAGGAGATTCTTGGGAGTTCGTGCCTTGAGCAACCAATTCCCAACCTGCATCATCGGTCCCCGATGCCCAACAATCCAGACTTGCTTGTGAACCAAGTAGAGATGGTTGACCAGAATTTGAGAAGTTAAATCTGAATGAAAACAACGTTCGTCCATCAAACACTGTGATTGGGTCTCGAACGAGCGTAACCGGTTCCCAATTCACCGTGGTCGAGGTGACTTGGCAGGTCATTGAAAGGCCGTTCGTCCATGCTTGTGGTTCTTCGATGTTTGCACCTATGTCCACTTGATCGAGTTCAAATCGGGAGATTTCATTGAAGTCTGTTGCGAGCAAGAGCGGAGCGTCTCCATCGATAATCAAGTCTGGGAAATCCATGCTCAAAAATCGGTCATGTTCGATGATATCCCAAACTTCGATTTCGGCATCAAAGATTTTCCCACTTGATTCAGGAACGCTGAATGTCGTCGTGAACGATCCATCTTCGACAATAATGGTTTGTCCACCAGTCCAATCCGATGTAAGGAATTGCCCGTCCCATCGCAATGCGACAGTTCCAGAATATGCTTCTCCACTTGTCGTATGCTCCACCGTACCTGTGATTTGAATCATCTCGTTGGTCTGCATAACACTGTTCGTTGTGAGAGGTCCGGCC
>NZVG01000049.1 GCA_002698145.1 Methanobacteriota archaeon
GATTGCTTCTGACCCAACCGCTCCTTCCGCAGGTTGGGCAAAGTTGGAAACCAATGAGACCTTCTACGGGTCTGGTGGCGTTTCAACAGGACCTGCTACCGTGTACACAATGTGCACAGGACACAACCCTGATTGTGAGAAGGGTGAAGCTGTTTCAGAAGACGGTTCGGAATACCTTTCATGGCGAAACATAGAGATGATGAATGGAACATATGGTCTTGTAACAACACAATCACTAGCAGGAACTACTGGTGGCTTCCTAACTGGCAGCGGAGACTTGGTTGACGCTGGAGGTTATGCAGTAACGGAGGTTAAATGCAGTGGTACTGGTGAAGTGAAAGGTATTCCTGTTGACGAGTGCTCTGCTTCGGTAGAACCAACAACAAATCCAATCACTGCAAAACTCATCAAGCAGTTCTCCCTACTTGACGCACTGACGCCTGCGCTTCCGGTTTACTTTGGCGCTGAAATCAACATGCAATCTGAGCAGCTCTCCGGACTCATCATTGCTGGTGACTCGACTTCGACGTTCTACCTCGACACACGAACTGGAACCGATCTCGCATCGACTCCAACAATGGATGACTTGCAACCTGTGTTCCAGATTGTTCAGGGGTCAGAGATTGCAGATGATGACGCAGAGGACATGGAAAGTGCCATTGTCCAGAACCAAGAATACATGGGCTGGTGGATGAACTTTGACAACGGATTCGATTACGTTGCATTGTTGCTCTACATTGGCGGTGCTGCATTGATCATCACGCACTATGTCATGACTGGTAAGAAGGAAGACGATTTGACACAGTAAACTGCGTCACACAATCTTAAGCATTACCAGTCCGTGGAACATCCATGGACAAGCGAGCGAAGATAACCATCTTCATTGGTCTTGGCATCCTTCTGATGGGTGTCGTAGGCATGATCATTGGTGCTGCCGGAATCGGTGGCGTGGAAGAAGAATGGAACAACTTCGCACTCCAAGATGTAACAAATGGGACCGTGACCATCGAAGACAACGATGGAATTGGCGACGTAGGCCTAACCTTTTGGGTCAAAGGCGAATATCTAGATGACGATGAGAACGGCCTTTGGGATGTTTGTGAACAGGTCGGTATTCGTGTCATTGAGAAACCTACGGTATCTGAAACATGGGCCACAGGGGCCTCTGAGTTCAATGGAGACTTCTATTCCGAAGTACTCTACGACTTTGACAAGGAAGGAACGTCAAGTTGTGAGTCCGATTATCGAAATAAAAACAATGAGCGAGAGGCCAATGGGCTTGTCAAAATAGGCCGTGCGTGCTACGGATGTCTCGCTGGAGACTTCACCTTCGAATCCAACGAAACGGTATGGGTTACGTACGACGATGCCCTCGGAGAAGAAATCGCTGGAGAAGTCGGCCTGATTGTCCTCGGCTTCCTTGGTGGCTCAGGCGCATTGTGCTGCGGAGTTGTGGTTATGCTCATTGGGGTGATCTTGATTTTTACCTTGAATGACGACGCACCGGTTCAGATGCAGGTTGCTGCTGATGGGTCGTATGTCATGAACCCAGGTTCAGGGAACACCGTTGGCGTTGGCATCAATCAATCCATACCTCAAGTATCGATGACACCATCAGTGATAACGGAAGAAATGACCAGAGCAGAACCCTACCAGTTCCCATCAACGGACGAATCCGTTGAGACTGAAGAACAAACCATTGCAGAATGAATTGAATCCTCCTAAGGAGACATTTTTATAAATTGCCAGTCGAAAGGATGCATCATGCATACAGCAGGTAAGGTATTGTTAATCATTGGTGGAGTAATAACGGCTCTTGGAATTGTTTTGATTGTGGGGGGCGCAGCAACTGCGAACCTTGACCCATCAAACGAGAACTACTATGCAGGAAACGGTGGAGATACCTGGACAGTGCCTGGTGATGATTTTTACGCAGTCTACACTTCGAGCTCAGTCAATTGTGAATCGTTTGAAATGACAATTACGAGCTCAGCCGATTCCGATAACAACCTCTTTAGTTCCTCTTGTGACTACAACAATGAGGATGACCTAATTGATGATGATTACATTAAAGTCGGAGATATTAGCTATTGGGAAACAAACGCAGGAGACACACTTAATTTCGGCCAGACCTCCTCAACAATCTACGTTGTTGGTGAATTTGAAGCACTAGGTGACGCAGCTGGAGGATTCCTTGCTGCGGCTGGTGGTGTACTGGTTGCTATTTGCGGTGGTGTCATCCTTCTCATTGGACTTATTCTCGCTTTGACACTCAAGACCAAAGATCCTGTTGTGATGCAGCAAGGACAAATGATGGGTGGGCAANNGATGNCAATGCNNCANATGCCAATGCAGCAAATGCCTGCTCAACAGGTACCAGTACAGCAAATGCCTGCGCAGACAACAGCGCANCCGTTTGAGTACGAACAGAAGTAATCACTCTTCTTCGTCCTNNTAGAGGAACGTATTGCATGCNGGACATGTGAACGAACGAGGGCGATCGCCATCGAGTTCGGTGANCGTTCCACAAGATCCGCANAGGATNGTGGTTTTCTTTGGTTCGTCNATGGTGACATCNACTCTGTACATGATTCGATTTGCATCAGGGAGTTGCTCAGGACTTGGTGTCCAAGCAGCGATTTCTTGCTCGTTCATTGTTTGCTGGCTTGANGTACTCATTCCAANAATGAACAANANAATTCCAGAAACGCCGATGACNGCNCCCATNGAAAGAACGCCTCCAACGGATAGGAAAGCCCCAAAAACGATGCAAATTGCTCCGGATAGAATCAGGTTTTCTCGCACATTGCGAACCATNGCCATCACCTAGTTGAGAACAGTTGCGAGTGTCTTAGCGACTCGCTCAACTGCATTGCTGGGCATTGCACACAAACCGATTCGNATGCCTCCACGGAGCGGTACGAGGTAGACNTGATGCTGTGCGCATGCTTCAGCAATCTTCTCTGGATNATCNTGNTCAAGCCACGCGAAGAAGCCATCNTGCGTTGGATTGACCGGAACGTCATGTTCTTTGCACGTACGTACGAAGNNATCTCGTCGTTCAGTAAGCAATCCTTGCAANCGATCACGNTCAGCCGCCCAGGCTTCTGCGGATTCTTCGTTCCCNTGCANTTGTGCTGCNGTGTATTGAAGGATTCGTGGTGCTGCAGACCAAGTNTGTCGCCCAGTTGTNCCAAACACATCNCGNAAACGCTCAGTAACGTCCTGATCTGGATGAATCCCNATGAGTGCGCCTGTCCTTAGTCCGTAAGCTGTGTGTGATTTNGACAGAGAAAGTGCGTANGTAATGAGGAAATTTTCAGGCCATGGTGTGCCATCNTCCATTGCATCAACGATGGTTTGTCCCCACCCATGNGGTTCGTTTGCATACAGGCTGTACGCAGTATCGAGAAGGAGTGTGTGGCCCACATCTGGGCGTTTNGATGCACTCGCCATCATGATGTCAAGGGCTGCTCGNCGGCCTTCCGCAGTCATTGTCAATCCTGTAGGNTTGTGTGCNGGGTCGTTAAGCCAAACCATCACNGTGCTNTGTTTCTCTGCGAGNTNATCGATGNTTGNTTCAAANGCTTTNTCAGCNAAATATGGGTACTCGCTTCCTTCTTCNGGAAGCAATGGCCATGTTGCCATCTCAAGTCCACATCCTTTGAGAAAACCTGCATAAGGCCCCCAATGNCGATCTCGAAGCAAAATNGCGTCGCCTCGNTCGCAGAGATTGTTTGCAGCGAGGAAGAGTGCGCCTGAGCCACCAGGTGANGCGGTTGAAACAAANCTGAATCCCAATGATTCCATTGTTTCTCGATGNTCACCGAGGGCNAGTGAGATGCTTANATCTAGAAAATCNGGAAGTCCTTTGAGTGGTGCATAAGAAGAAAACTCCACTGCAGGGGCTTCCCGAAGCATCCGATCAACGACGTTGTTGATCGCCAAGGTTCCATCGTTTTCCAAGAGTATACCTGCAGTTCCATTTACTGCATCGTGCCCTTCCTCTTTTGCAGCAAGATANCGTGCATACCACCCGAAGATGGTATCATTGCCTTGNCGCGTTGAAGCAAGCGCATTCACAAGGGANGCACCGGGTGCTTCGTCCATGGCCCAGCCAAGCAGGTTCCCCATTTGACCTTGTGGGGTTGAACCGTTTCCTTCATCAAGGGGTGACACGACCCGTGGTTCAAGGCCAACGTAGCACAGTCTGGTAGTGCGTCTGATTTGTAATCAGACGGTCGGGGGTTCGAGTCCCTCCGTTGGCTCCACCAATNCNNTGNACAAGAATNCTCAAACCNTTGAAGCGTTTGGTNGNNTCATGAGCGCTGCTCGANTCGACGGNAAAGCGTGNGCAGCTGATTTGGAAAAACGNCTNAAGCAACGTATTGCAAATTGTTCTGTTCAGCCGCATCTTGCAGTNATCATTGTTGGNGACGATCCTGCTTCGCACGTCTATGTNAACAATAAAATTCGTTCCTGTGAGCGNTTAGGGATTCGTTCGACNCATGTTGAACTACCTGAAGATACGGATGAATCCGTGGTCGCTGATTNCATTCAGTCAATGAACCAACAAAACGATTTACACGGAATCCTCATCCAATCTCCACTTCCAAAACATATGAATGAAGAGGCNTTGACAGAACTAATCGATCCGAGAAAAGANGTNGATGGTTTCCATCCAGTGAATNTNGGGCGGTTGGTGCAAGGAAGAAGCGATGGTATGGTTCCATGCACGCCAGCAGGTGTAATGGAAATGTTGCGNTGGGCTGANGTTGATTTGNCNGGAAAGAAAGCCGTTGTTCTTGGTCGTTCNTTCAATGTTGGTATGCCTCAGGCATTGNTNCTTGCAGCACGTGGAGTTGANGCAACTGTGACGGTNGTNCATTCGAGAACANNGGATGCAAAATCAGAATGCCTCCAAGCGGACGTGATTGTGGCAGCTGTTGGACGACCAGANATGNTTCAACCGGANTGGGTGAAAAAAGGNGCNATNGTNGTCGATGTTGGAATCAATCGNNTTNANGANNCGAGCCGNGAAAGAGGCTGGAGGCTCGCTGGAGACGTCCATCCTGATGTNGCANTGCACGCATCNCTGCTTTCACCGGTTCCAGGTGGTGTNGGACCCATGACAGTGGCGATGCTCATGGCCAACACTGTTACNGCAACTGAACGTTTGTGTTNGTGAAGATGTGAGTCCATGGAACAGCGTGCCCCACGAANTGCGGCGTTTGCTTCCACNNTATCCACAATGTCCATGATCGCACTGCTTGGAAATGCCTTTCTTGGCATGTATCCNGGNCAAGACGGNCAGCGNGTGCTNCTCAAACCACTGTTNANTGGTTTTCTCTCTGGNAANACCAACGATTACTGGGCTCCTACGGGATGGTCNCAACAAGAATGGATTTGGCTTCTCATCACTGCATGCCTNATNGNAATNGNGTTCTGGGGNCGCAGTGAGCGGCCNGTACCTNAATTGCCTCAACGACGNTCNGTTGAGGAACAAATTGCNGACTTTGANTCAAGCNGTACNGTGGTNGGAACNAGACAAGTAACCACGATCAATCAACAAACCTCGAGTATCATTACATCGATTATCGGTGAAAATCCAACCNTTGATTCGAAGAGAGTTGAATCCGCAACNGAACTCCTCTCCAAGGGTGACTTCGGCACTCAGGCGGCCTCGATTGTCAGTAAGCGAAATACCGACATTGAATCAAGATTGTTTGAACCTCAACTTCAAGAAAAGGAAATGGAAGAAATCGCTACAGACAATCGAGATTTTGTGACCGATGGTCCAGCCTACGTCCCATTGCCCGGTGCAGAAGCAAGAAAAGACCCACCTCCGTTGATTCGGGATCAGCATACTGCGTTTGTGACCGACGGACCTGCGCACATTCCACTTCCTGAACTACCTGATTTGCAAGAAAGCGAGAAGATTAGCGTTCCAGATATGCCTTCATTGGACGACTTGCTTGGTTCAAGCGGAGGCGTTCCCAAAATGCCGAACTTGGATGATTTGTTTTGAAATCGAAGAGAGAGGTTCAAAACGGTTGATTGAAGAGGCTGGAACGATGTGGACGTCCTCCTTTGATTTGCATTGCCACACAACGCACAGCGATGGTTCTCTGTCCGTTGACGAACTTGCCGACGAAATGGCCAAGCAGCAAGTCAAAGTCTGGTCCTTGACCGATCATGACACCATCGCAGGATGGGATGAGGCGAAACGCGCTGCTTCAGAGCGTGGAATCAAATTCATACCTGGTGTCGAACTCACGTGCGATGTTGAATTACCATGGAACCGTGAGATTCTAGAAGCAAACTCACGAAATCGCCCTCCTTCATCTTGGCATTTGCTGGCTTACTTCCCACACGAACCGCTGGAAGATGGACTGAAACAATTTGAAGCATGGCTTTCACCTCTTCACGAAGACCGCGTGCCACGAATGCTTGAGATGATTGACAAGGTGAACGCGTTCGGAATGAAAATTGATCCTGTCGATGTACTCTCCCGTGCCAAAGGCAGTGTTGGACGTCCTCATCTCGCCATGGCGATGGTTGATGCCGGTCATGTCGAATCCATGAATGAGGCTTTTGAACAATGGTTGGGCGACGGTCGACCTTGCAACGTCGAGCGTCCAAAACCATCGCTTGCTGAAGCAACAGCATTGGTACATGCTGCCGGTGGAATTACCTCGCTGGCACATCCGCGTTACTATGGTGTGGACTATGAAACATTGATTCAGCATTTGAAAGCCTCGAATGTTGATGCCATCGAGGCTTTTCATCGGTCCCACTCAGACGATGACCGCCATCGACTTTGGAAACTCGCTGAAGCATACGGTCTTGGAGTGACGGTCGGATCGGACTTTCATTCGTTCAACGGTGGGCATCGACCAGGCCACATGCCCGTCGTGATCAATGCTTTACCAGAGCTGATTTCCTCGGCATGAGCCTGTGGAGAATTAGCGCTCCCTCAAACAGCAGAATAACAGGGATGGAGACGAGGAAGAGCGAGAGTGGATCGGGCGGAGAAAAGATAGCACCCATGACGAATGCAGAAAACCAGATGTGTTTCCGGTAAGCAGTAAGCGCTCGAGGCTCGACCATGCCAACTCGCAAGGCGAGGAGAGTGACCACAGGTGCTTGGAAACCGATTGCGCTGGCGATGCATAAATTCAGGATGAATCCTACATAAGCTCCCAGTTTCCATTGGGTCGCTAGCCCCGCTTCCTGAGCGTCGTTGCTGAGATATTCAAACAACATAGGTGTCAACAGTTCCCATGCATAGAGAATGCCGCAAGCGGCAAGAACCATGCTCGATGTTATTGAAAGAACAAATGAAAAGCCTGGTTTTGGTGCTCGTATCTTAAGTTCCCGAAAGCGCTCAAGAACAAGTGGATGACGAATACCCCGAAGTGTTGTTTCCGTAATGAGGAGCAAGAGTGCTAAGAAGAGACCAAAACTTGCTGAAAGTTGAATCTGCAACATAAGGAATTCAACCGGCGAAGTAACAATGACCTTGACATCATCAGGGAGCCGTTGTTCTTCGATCAGCCACGTTACAATTCTTTTTGCAATGGGGAACCCAACAATCAGACCAAAAAGAAACAGTCCAAAGAATGCAGTGGCTCGTTTTCGTAAGTACGCTCGCACTGATTTGAGAAGTTCCCCGCCAGGAGAATCCATCAGTTCGCTTACGGCGTCTTCCAAGGACGGTGAGGACGCCATGTACATCGCAGGGGCTGGTTCCCAAAAAGTGAATGCTTACTCTTCTTCCCAAGTATGCGATGGTCGTGCATCAAACCACTCACGACCGTTGTTGTTCAGTCGATACAAGCGATACACGACGAAACCTGTGATGTACAGCGATGGTAAAGAGAGCGCAACTGCTTGTGTCATTGAATCTTCGGAGTTTTCGTAGACGGATTCTACCCTTACTTCCAGAACACCATCATCACCTGCGTGATGAAGGAAAATGAAGGTGAACACATTTGGTGATTCGATTATCAAATCAGTGCTCTCATTCGGTAGGAGTGTTGCAGAACAGGCTACGCGTTGCGTGCAGTGGTATTCCGCTAGCGCTTTCATTCTGTCCCAGTCAACGCTGAAATTAGAAAACCCTGTTTCTGCGAGATTTACTGTAATGATTGCGTATTCAAGGATGATTGAATCATCCATATTCTGGATGGTGGTTGTTGCACCATATTTCGGGTTCATCTCTCCGATTAAATCTTGAACTGTTTCTCCAGAACCAAGCCGGAACGATGGTTGTTCTTCGTTTGTTGAACTTTGATGGTTGACAGCACCCATAATTGCTGCAAAAAGGATGAGAAGAATGGTTCCTTCGACCAAAACATGTTTCCTTACCTTTTCACGGTCAACACCTTTGAACATGGAACCATAATCGTTTCGAAGCCTCGGTTGTAAATGATGAATGAACAATGCACCGATGCCACCCACAATCATTCCGAGAGGGATATCAATAATCCAGTGAATGCCGAGGTAGAGAATTGCAAAAATGAACATGATTGTGTTGATGAGAATGAACATATGATAGCGATAATGGCGCCATTCCTTGAGCGTATGACCTTTTGATTTGACATGAAGATAATTGAGCATCAAAATACCAAATGGAATTGCTACGTGAAGCGAAGGAACAGCATTGTCCAACGGGTCGTGCGTTGCATAGAAGGTAGAGTACCATGAATCATGATACAGCAAGGCATCCATCCCAGGTATCCATGAGGATGTCACTTCAACATTGAAGAACAGATAATACGGCACTGCAATGGCATAAATCAGTAAATAATTCATGGTAACTTTGTCGGTCATGTCTCGATCGCTCGTGTATGCAAAATAGACGGTTGTCACATAAATGAGGAAGAGGTATACGAAGAGGTAATGAAAGTTGAGAAACGACGTAAGTGCATCGTTGTTGAAGAAATTTTGAATCCAAAGCACAGCATTACCTTCAACCCCGTGAACTGCATCTGTCCAATGGCCCACACGCTCCTTGATCAGTTCATTTAGTCCGTCCGTGAGATTCTTCCATCCTATGATGACGATGTATCCCATTGCGTGCAAATAATAGCGTTGCTTGTGGATCGTTTTCAACCAAGTCCCGTATTTCACTCTGGATTCTTTGTCATGGATTGAGAAAACA
>NZVG01000050.1 GCA_002698145.1 Methanobacteriota archaeon
AAAACCGTTCAGAGGATTAAACCAGCTTGGTCGTCTCTCTCTTACACTGTACATCGTTCATTTCATACCGTTGTACTTTGGATCGACACTGGCTCTGTCATGGCAATCAGCAATACCGACGGTAATGCTCTTTACCATGCTATGGTGGCCAATTAGCGTCTATCACCAAACAAGGTTTCCAACGTACTCCCTGGAGTACGCCTTACAACGATTTTCCCGCCATGAAGAGGAGAGGGCGCCGTAAGGCGCCCTCCCCAGTCATGTTGGAAAACCATTCAATCAGTTTCTACTCACTCTTCAGAAGCAGCAGCCTTGGTATCCATGGTAGCAGCGTACCACACCATCATACCGAAGGCAGTCTTGTTGACGACGTCAGCAATGTTGTACAGGATGTTCAAGTTGTCTGTACCGCCATCGCCTTGTCCGAGAACGAATCCGAGAGGGTAGATAGCCCATCCTACAGTGAGGATGAGAGCCATAGCCTTGAATGCAAATTGTGTACCTTCGCTTGCGTCGGAAACACTTTCCTTTGCTTCACCAGCCCAGATCTCGTAGATGATGTAGATCCAAGCGAGCATACCAACGATGAACAATGGCCATACCATGCCGTCGCTGATCGCTTCGATGCTTTCGTTTGCCTCTGCGAGGAAACCAGCAACGAGCATAACGATGGATGCACCGAAGAGTCTCCAGAAGAGAGCGGCGCTAGCGACACCGATAGCAGCAAGAATGAGGTAGAACTCAGAGACTTGCAATGGTACGGTGATCAACCAGTCGATGTAACGCAATACGAGTGGAGATGTACCGGTTTCTACCCAGTGGTCACGCATGTATGTGTAGTGGTACCATGCGACACCAGTTACGAGAGCAGCGACGGTCATGGAGGTCTTCCACTTGTCAGCAACGTTGTTTCGCTCCATGATGAAGAAGACAGTCGATGCAAGCATCATAGCTGAAGCAAGCCAAAACGAAACACCAACCATGTCGGCGGTGTTTAGTGTTGAATTTGCAGCAGATACTGTCCCAAACGTCAAGAGGGTCAGTAGGGCGGTCAATAGCAGGCTACGTTGTTTTGAGATTAGATTTTTCATGGTTCTCATATTGATAGGAAATATTCTCAAATATATACTTTCGTTTTCTTCTGTAACATTATATGTCGTTTTTTTCACCCATCTGAACGGACCACAGGGCTGTATATCGCCCGTCCAAGGCCACCAAATCTTCGTGTTTACCGTGTTCAATTACCTCTCCACTTTCTAACACCAGAATAGAGTCTGAATGGCGTACAGTTGACAATCTGTGTGCAACGATGATCGTTGTCCGATTCTGACTGATTCGGGCAATGCTGCGCTGCAATGCTGCCTCGGTTTCATTGTCAACAGCTGAGGTTGCCTCATCGAGGATAAGAAGGGGCGCATCCTTCAGGACTGCACGAGCGATGGCAATACGTTGTCGCTGGCCACCAGATAGTCGGTACCCACCTTCACCAACAAATGTATCCCACTGGTTGGGAAGTTCCTCGATGAATTCGAATGCTTCAGCGACATGGGCGGCCTGTTTGACCTCTTCGTCACTTGCATCATTCCGTCCGTATCGTATGTTCTCTAGTATAGAGGTTGGGAACAACGTGACGTGCTGAGAAACCAAAGCAATTGAATGACGCAGTGATTCAAGTGTATATTCACTGATATCCTTGTCGCCCCAACGAATGTTTCCTTTGGAAGGTTCAACAAATCGAAGAAGGAATCGTGTAAGCGTGGTTTTCCCTGAGCCAGTTGAACCTACTACTCCAAGCGTAGCTCCTGCCTGTATCTTAACGCTAAAGTTACTGAAAAGAGGTGTTCGTTCGGGATATGCAAAGTCGATGTTTTCAAAGTTCAAAGAAGATCCTTTGGCAATATCCTCTTCGAGTATGTGACTTCCATCCGTTACTTTGCTTGGTTCGTTGAGAAGCGTGAGGATTCGGACCGAGGATGCCATTGCACGCTGATACAGGTCGAAGGTCTCACCTAGGCGAGTCAATGGCCATAGGAGTCGTTGAGTCATAAACACAAGAACTGAGTACGCGCCAACTGCTAAAGTGCCATCCAATGCGAGGCGTCCACCGAGCAGCAACGTAGCGGTGAAACCGGCAAGAATAGCCATTCGAATCAGAGGTACAAATGCTGCAGAGAGCCGGATTGCAGATCTGTTTGCGCTTCTGTATTTTTCCGATAGAGAGTGAACTCTCTCTAACTCCATCGATTCATTGGTGAAGGATTGGATAGTCGCCATTCCCGTGAGATCGTTTTCGAGCAATGCGTTCAACTGACCAGCAGTTGCTCGAACATCACGATAGCGATCTTCGAGCTTCTTTTGGTACAGGAAAGAGCCCCAAAGGATGACAGGGATGGGAAGGACTGCAAACAACGCAATCTCCCAGGAAAGATACAAGAACACTGCACCGACAACGATGACGGTTGTTGTAACTTGGAGCAGGTCGTTTGCCCCCTTGTCCAAAAATCGTTCCAGTTGATTGACATCGTCGTTCATTATTGCTAACAAATCACCTTTTTGGTGATCATCAAACCAGGCCATGGATTGATTTTGCACATGATCAAAGGTCGTGAGACGGAGATTGTGCTGAACAGTTTGCGCCAGGTTTCGCCATAATACAGCATAGAAATACTCGAAAAGTGACTCAAGGCCCCAAATGACAAAGGTCGCTATAGCGAGAACAATCAGTTGGTTCCACGGATCAACAATCCCCCAGTGAGCCAGTAAGGAATCCTCTTTCTGAACGACCACGTCTACAGCGACACCGATCAGTAAAGGTGGTGCTAAGTCCCATATTTTGTTCAAAATTGAACACAATATGGCCAACCGAATTTTATTTTTTGGAGCATCGGACTTACCCAAAATACTGCGCAAGGGTTTGTCCACGGTCTGCATGGCTTGGGCTAGAAATCATGGTTTGTGAACCCTTGCTAAACAATACCAACACAATGTTAAATGCTATTGCAGATTTGTTCATCACATGGATAGTAAGTTAGCCTCTGTAGTTTTGGTTCTGCTTTTGATAGGAGCATCTGTAGCAGTCTTCACAATCTCTACGAACGATGATGATTCAGATGAGAGTGAGATGACTCAAATTCCGGAAACCTCTGAGGATGACACCAAAACGCAACCAACAAACAATGCACCAGTAATACTTGTTGAAGATAAATCTCTTGAGTGGTCAGGGACAAATCATACCTTGGAAGGATACGTTGTCGATGAAGAACCAGCAACGGTTGATGTCACGATGCTCAATCTTGATTTCTCAGTCCACGTAAGCACCATCTCAACTCAAACCGAATCAAACGGATTCTGGAGCATTGAATTCCCAGAGTCTCTTCCCGGTGAATGGATCGTTCAAATACGGGCAACAGATTCTGAGTCAGTGACGATTGAGCGCGTAATCGAATACGTTGTTGCACCCCCTCAGGAAACTCAAGTTTCAATCGTCTTCCAATGGACTGAGCCAAGTGAGAACGATACAATCGGTACAATCTACGGTGCCATACTTCATCAATTTCCGGAGACATGCGCGATAAAGTACCACCCTCTTGGAACAAGTTCTTCAAACTCAATTTTCGGCGTGGTCAACACAACCGTTGGAACATACACACTTCTTCTCGATGTTTCCGAAGTTAACAACAAAGGAGATTTGATTGGTGAATGTGGTTTGTTCACATCTTCATCAGAATCGTTACGAGTCGACCTTCCATTAACGCCTTCAGAAACAGATTCTGACAATGACGGAATTCCAGATCTCGATGATGACTGTGACTCTACGCCACCAAACGAACCCGTTTATGGTACTGGGTGCTCTGATTCAGAAACCGATTCCGATAACGATGGTGTGATGAACAACCTTGACCTCTGTCCAGAAACATTGGAAAACCAGGCGGTAAATGCTGACGGATGCTCACAGTACCAACTCGATTCCGACAATGACGGAGTGAGCAACGCCGTTGACCAATGTCCGAANACGCCTTCTGGTGAACAAGTGAATGCAGCAGGGTGCTCGAGTTCACAGCTGGATACAGACGGAGATGGCGTTTCAGATAATCTCGACCAGTGCCCAAATACCCCTTTGGGTGAATCAGTGGATAATACGGGATGTCCGCTTGAGCCAGAAGAGCCAGTGGATATTCCGAAGAAAATCCTTGCCTTGCACGGTGGTGGAGAAACAGCATCTGGCCTTGCTTCGCAACAAGGGATGCAAGATCTGGTCGATGCGATGCCTGAATTTGAATTCGTCTTTGCAAGCACCCCTGAAAACAACAACGTTTGGATTCGAGACCCTCCCGGCGGAAAAGGAGAACCAACAACAAGCCCGAATTGGGCCGATACCTCAATTTCGTACCTTGACCAAGTTGTGGCAGATCAAGGTCCATTTTACGCACTTCTGGGCTACTCTCAGGGAGCGGCCATGATTCCAGTGTATCTTGCGAACACGGATAATTCGTTTAATCGGGTCATGCTTTACAACGGATATCTTCCAACGTCGCATGAAGGGTTAATCGACACAATCGAAGCAGTTGAACCGTTTACGACGCCGGCAATGGTGTTTTCCGGTGAAAACGATCAGTGGTTCAAGGATATGGCGCCCGCTCTTGCAGCAAAATTCGCTGGTTCATTGGACTTGCATAGCCAAACTGCTGGACACAATCTACCCTATGAAGACGACGAGCATTTTGATTCAATCCTTACGTTCATTCGCGAAGGAATCGCTCANTACGACCCAACGCAATCATGGCTTTGTGTTGACGGGCAGGGTCCTTGGGTTAAGGATTACAACGGAGATGGGAATGGATACACTGCAAACAACAATGGCGTGAGCAGTCCAGGTGGCAGTGGTTCTGGGCCCTGGTTCCAATGCGAAGTATCCGTCACCGTCCAAAATGGCAACATGGTTGTCCAGAGTAACGGAATTCCAAACCATGATTTCCTTAGTACAATGGGATGCTGCGCTCCTGAGATGGATTACACATCGACTTTCCCACTTAGCCCTGTTAATGATACTGTAGGTGGACACGATACAACAAACTGTCCAGCCTCGGCAGGTCGTTGGGAATGTGTTCCGGATCGCGGTGCAGTGGCAATGTCCGTCAACGGCGCTCCTATCTTTGGTCCAGAAGAAGGGCCAGGTGGAGATGCTGTGGCACTCCATTTTGATTATTTTAATGAAGATCGGCAACCAATTGTGCTTGGTTGGTGCACTGGACACTCTGCAGGTCCGAACGGATATCATTACCATTACGACGCAAACTGCGTTTACTGGGAACCTTCAGCAGGGGAATCGATGGAGGATTATGACATCTCGAAAATTCAAAGCGATCAGCATAGCCCAATCATTGGTTGGGCATTCGATGGTTACCCCATTTATGGGATGTATGGCTACAACGATGACCAATCAGGATTGACCGCAATAACCTCCTCTTACGTCATCGAGCGCACGCAAGATGGAGGCGATCAGGGGTACAATGGTATTGACGACTGGAATTATGTCGACGGTGCTGGTGATTTGGATGAGTGCAATGGTCGGTTTGGCCCAACGCCCGAATACCCTGAGGGGATATATCATTACGTAAGCACACCACTATCCGGTTCCCCTACCATGGTGACCGACACCAATGGACAGAATGTCGGTATGATTGGTTTCCCATACTTCCTNTTGTGCTATCATGGNGTTGCNGATGTTGACGCCCAAGACGTCGGTGGCGGCCAAGGAGGCGGCCCAGGCGGCGGCCAAGGAGGTGGCCCGGGCGGTGGAGCAATATTGTACTCCATTGTACCAGAAATGGACTATCTAACCGATGCGTATGAGGTTGAAGAAATAATTGTTCACGCAGGTCTGACAGTCTTGATTCTCGCTCTGATTGGGACCGGGATAAAACGTCGCTTGAAGTGAAACTATGCGAACCCTCGTCGTTCTGATTGTACCGCTGATTCTCGTCTCTGGTTGCATCGGAGTGACTGACTTTTATGGAAATACACTTGAACCCAAACCACTGATAGAGTTCGAACTTGTTGATCAGAACAACGAACGATATAATCTCTCAGACATAGATTCAGAAGTCATTATGGTCGGTTTCATACACACNTCTTGCGGAGAAGAATGCGATGGCTTAACTNCTTCAATGANACAAGNATACGANTTGCTCTCANNTCANGAGCAGGGAGCGAGTTTCNTTGCTNTCNATNACNACNGANCCATGGCACGATGACAGCAGCCGTTTGTACCATTACATGTTGAACAACAGTGTAGAATGGCCACACCTGACGGTTAACAACATCAATTCTGAACTTGGAATGATGGAATCAGTATGGNATTCCTTCGGAACAGCAGTAAATGTCTCAGCAAACGAAAGCCAATCCATGGCTCGNTGCTCAATTCATTTGATGGATTANACCGTTAATCACACNNTTCACGTGATTCTCATNGATGAANACCGAACTACGAGAGTTCANTGGCTGTANTCCGATTGGGANTCAGAAGAGGTTGCTGCAGACATCAGAAGNCTTTCCTCAGAATGAAATCCTTTACCAACCGAGTGCTCTACACTTAAACAGGCGGTATTGATTTGTGGGCCACAGATTTCCCTATGCTTTCACAACGAGGTGAAGGGACGAAACACATTACGCTCATCGATCCAGACAAGCAATCCCCAGAAATTGCAGCGAAACGAGCACTGGTGGCCGTGGAATGTGGAACTTCGGCAATCTTTGTTGGCGGATCCACAGATACGGGAAGCAACATTGTTGATGCTACATGTGTAGCCATCCAAGAGGCGCTTGAGCTAGCGATGTTCGCATCAAGCCAACACCCCGATGCAGATGAAGACCAGTGGAACGTACCGGTCATTCTCTTCCCNGGAGGCGCACATGCNATGTCCNCACANGCNGATGGGATATTGTTTATGATGCTCATGAACAGTACCAACCGAAAATTCCTGATTGAAGAGCAACTTCAGGGCGCGCCTTACATTGCGAAAGCGGGTCTTCAGACCATACCAACGGGATACATTGTTTGTGCTCCAGGCGGTGCTGTTGGAGAGGTTGGGCAAGCCGATCTCATCAGTCCAAACGACACAGAATTGATTTCAGCATACTGCCAAACCGCAGAAATGTATGGGTTCTCAACAGTCTATCTCGAAGCTGGCTCTGGCGCAGCGACTCCTGTCTCCCTTCAACTCATCAAGACTGCAAAGTCGGCAATGAACTGCACACTTATCGTTGGTGGAGGGATACGAACGCCTGAGCAAATGATTGCTGCTGCAAAAGCAGGGGCTGATTACATTGTTACTGGAACAATTACAGAAGAGTTTGAGGATCTCCAACTGCTCAAAGAGCGATTGAAATCACTTATCAGCGTCCTCTGATTCATCTTCAAACAGGACTGGATCTCCACTACCGCCCGGTGATGGCGGGCGTTTTTCATCAACATCAATCCCTTGAGGTAATTCGGTTTCCTCAACCTCGAGATCAACAGTCCCCCCTTCAGCAAGATTGCGCATGTCATCAGACGTTGGCGTTGAAAGACTACGTTCGACATCCGGGCTGTTTGCATACGCATCTCTTTTTGCCTCACGGGCATCGTGCCCTCGTACCAAGGAGAGAGAGTCTGCAAAGACGCGACCTACGACTTCACGAGTNCGCTCGCCCCGCCGTACGCTTGTTACCTCTTGCATAGCAACAACGTTTTGCGATTCAAGTTCACGAATTTCGGCGACCCGATCAGTAAGTGCGGCTTCAAGGTCCGTAATGGTCAACGACATTTGTTGAATCCTTTCATCGCGTTCAAACACATCAGTATGGAGCCTACGTTCTCGACGTCGTAGAGATTCATATTCACGGTTCCTCTCAAGCAGTCGACGTTTCATCTCTTCGATTTGCTCCACAAGATAATCATGTTCCGCAGAAACAGAACGTGGTCCTTGCATGACCCGCTCAAGCTGTTCCTCCAGATCGGCTAGTCGCTTGTCACGAGCATCCAAAAGACCCCGCATTCGGTCAGCGATGTCACGTAATCGTTGNCGCTCTTCTTCCAGTGCATTGTTGGCAGCGACCTCAGCGTCGTACTGAGCCGACTTTTCATCGAGTTGATTTTTCAGTGAACGTACTTCATCGGCAGTTACGGAGGTTAATCCCGCATCTGCGGCCTTCTCGAGTGCTTCAACCATCAAACCCATACGGCCTTCCATTTCGGAGATAACTTCATCCTGTGAAACGCTTAGATTTCGCAATTGCTCCAATTCCTCGTGAAGTGCATCTTGCTGCTCCTTCGATAGCGAGGAGGACTGGACATCAAGCTCGTGTCGAGCATCGGCCAGCAGTCGATCAAGGTGAACAATGCGTGCTTCGGCTTCTTTGAGTTGCTCTTCGGATTCATGGAGTCGTTGAATTTCTGGTGCAACTTCGTCTTCTCGCTCAGCCAAATCCAATTCCAATACTCGAAGCCGTTGTTTGACGGTGACGACTTCATCATTACGGCGCCCAAGTTCATCCCATGCGATGAGCACCTCTTCAACAAGCTGGTCGATAGGGTAGCTTTTGAGCATCCCTTCAAGCGCAGCCCTGTCGTTTCCAGAAGTGGTTTGCTGCCCTCCAGAGGAATCAGGGTTGGAAGCGCCGAGCGTCATACAGGTGTCTATCGAACCTCAACCACTCTTGAACCTTCCCTGTAATTTAGGGTGATAGGTGGCTGATTTTATGGTGAATGTTTCCAACCAAATCAGTTGATTGATGTGTACTGATCATCAGGCATTTCACTAGCAAGCATCAGTGCACCTTCAGCAACTTTTTCGAGAGGGTTTTCGACACACCAGACGTTTACGTCACCGATGTCAGCGATTTCGCGTGCGACTCGCTCAGCAAGTCCTTCGATGAGCGATCCTCCTCCTGAGAGAATGATGTTGTTTCGCAGTACAGGTTGGTATTCCGGATCGGCTTCAGCAACAATACGCTTGATCGCATTTCCAACCTTCGGAATTAGAAGTTCACATGCCTCTTGGATGAGGTCACCGATGTCGACATTCTGACTCTTTCCATCAACGGAGAGAGACACTTCAACGGTTCGTACATCGCCACCGACATAGGAGGATTCTTCCTTCCACTTTCGGACCATGTCTTTGGTGATTTGAGCACCAGTGAACTTCTTTGCAATGAGTGTTTGAAGTTCGATATCGAGCCAATCCCCAGCCTCTTGAATTGTGACTTGATCCTCATCCGTCGGGAAAGTTCCGTAAATTCGAGCGATGTCTGTGGTCCCTGCTCCGATGTCTACAACGATAGAGCCGCCGATTTCGTTGATTGCGAACGCAGTCGCAAATGGCTCAGTAACGACCATGATTGCGTTAACTTGTCCCCGAAGTGTGGCTACAAGGTTGCTCTTGTCCGTGAATGAAACGTGACTCGGGGAGCAAATAACTCCGAAGACTTCGTCAAATTCTTCCGGATCAACGGTCTCGATGAGGTGCGATACGAATGCCTTTGCAGCAGCGAGATTCGCTTCATCGTCTTGGGCAACTCCAGCAGCCATAGGACGGTAAAGGTTGCAAGCAAGTTTGTTCTTTAATGCATCTGCGCCGAACAGAACATCTCGCTTGAGGAAGTTCCTCGCAACGGGGTCTTTTGGTCGTCCAACAACTGTCTCAATTGAATGCATTGCGCCAGCGCTTGAAGCAATGGTTGATTGAAACGTTCCTAAGTCAATTCCAACATATAATCGTCCGCTCATCTTGTACACCTTCTCGGATAAACAACCGTGGATGCCATAAGGTTTGAAGATAGCCCTTCAAATGAATGAAGAAATTTTGGCCTAAATCTCCTCTTTCTCCTTACGATAAGCAACATACTGGGCAATAAATCCAAGTAGAACAGCGACCGTTATCGAAGTAAGTATTGCAATTGCAGGCAACGAATTCGAATCACGGTACGTAGCAAGCACCGGTTCAGCTGGATGAATCGTAAAGGCATCGGACCGATAGCTCGTAGAGGCTGGGGTCGTCCACGAGCTAGAGTTCAAATCGGTCGCTAAAATCAACACTGTCCAATTCCCTTCCGCATTGAGGGGAAAGAAGTCCTGGTCAATTACTGCGACACATGTTTTCCAAGAATCGTTTGTGACAACCAGTGAACAGACATCAACCTGTTTCGTTGGCAATCCATCGCTTTGGAGTGCAATGGTTGCATTCACAACATCCTCATCAAGAATGGAAAAGAGGATTGAAATGGTCTCATTGTCATGAGACTTTAACACGGATTCATCCAAAAAAATGCGGGGGGCATCGTTTTGTTGCGAACAACCTGAAACCTCAACGGGAACCTGCCTGGGCGTCAATAAGCACGCGTCCACGTTGTCGTCGACCCCATCTGCATCGTTGTCGTCGATGCAGCCATCGGAATCCAAATCCCACCCAAGAGCGTTCGTGAAGGGGCATGAATCCTGTTCGTAAGGGATACCGTCTCCGTCACCGTCAGAGTGGTTCAAAGGATCGATTTCAACCCCTTGAACAGCGAGAGCAAAACCAATTCGGTTACCTTCCACGCCCAACGTATCGGGTTGATTTCCTGGCGCCACATACCGCCCAATCACCATGACATCGACATAATCAACGTCTGTAAGCGTGCCTGCATCAAGGTGGATTCCCACAGTGGTTTCATTGCTCGATGGGAAAGCAGTTGTGTTCAGGTGATCGGCGAAATCATAGTAAAGCATCGAGCGACCGTCTTGACGATAGTTTTCCCCGACTGCAAATCTTCCATCAGGCAAACGAACCATCAACTGCACATCATCAACCAGATGAGGCTCGGGTTTTGCTTGGAATGACAATCGAACATCAAGCGATTCGTCGTTTTGCAAGATGAAACGTTGCTGGAAAACGTCTCCTGTAGAAATAAATGGTCCTATTGCCCCCGTTCCATCCCAAACATTCTCCATAAGATATTCGATTGGCTGCATGTCATTCTTCCGTTCAGCAAGGTGATCCGAAGGGTTGGCCCCAATGAGGCGATATGAATCGTGAATCCAAACATTGGAAACAGGCCTCTCAATATCTCCGCTCGTCTGCTTTAGCCGCTCGAAATCAAGAATTTCACTCAGGTTGAGCAAACCCCAGCCATCGTAATTGTTTGGCGCTGTTGAACCTCCTTGGCCATTGTTTCGAAACTCTTCATTCAATGGAGTCGTCGAGAGCGACATGAGTGCTTTGGTCATTGGTGCGGAAGGAACGAACCCATTTCCAAGAAGAACAGTTCGTTGAGGAGCATTTGGCTCAAACCATGGCGAACGGTTACCAAGGTTGTGTTCAGAAAGCGATTCATTATGCCCTGTCAACCACCCCTCTTGGACCATCTGTTGAAGGACGCTGGCGTACGCTGCTGCCATGGGGGTCGACATACTTGTGCCGCTGGATGTNTATTGGCCAGCATTGAATGTATCAGGCGAACCATCTGAACGTGCAGATACGATGGAAACCCCAGGAGCGAGNGCGAAAATGCCTCGCGTTTCAGCGTCCGTTTCACCATGTACGGATGACACCCACCGATCCTGAACTGTGTCTTTGGTTGACGCTCCAATCGCAAGAACGTTTCGAGCATTGGCTGGTTCCAAAACAAATCCTCCGTCGTTGCCCGGCGCAATCAGCGGCAACGTCCATGGAAACTCGCGAGTGAAGGCGTCAAAATCGCCTGACCTTAAGGTGTAATCCGTTGTATCATCGCCCCACGAATTCGAGTGAAGATATCCGCCGTACATCGCCGATTCTGCAAGAAGCAAATCGACTTCCGGCGGTAGCCACCCTTCCTCAGAAACGATGTCTTGTACGACCAACCTCGTGTCATAGCCAAAGGACATCACTGCAGGCGGAATATTATCTCCTTTTGCAGTTGCAAACGGGTGACAACCAAGAATCCCCGCGGTGTGGGTTCCGTGACGGTAATCAACGTGACCTGAATAATCCCAATCATCAATGCTCGTGTTTACATGCAACAATTTGCGATGATCCGGACCGATTGATGAGTTTGAAATGCCACGAAAACAGGAGTGATCTGCGTCAATACCGGTGTCTGCAACACCAACAACAACACCCGTTCCATTGAGCCCAAATGCCCAACCATCCGGGTAGGTTTGATTTTCACCACCAGAAAGCAAAACGGCAGATTCGAGGTTTCTCCCGACCGTCTTTAATTCCGGTTCAAGCCATAGAATACCGGGTAGTTCTGTAAGCCACTCCTGTTTGAGATTCGAATCCCACTTGATCGTCAGGGATGCTAAGTGCCCCCCATCCGACGGAGGAAGCTGCTTTCCAACGTACGTTTCCACTTTGTTGTGCAATTCTTGGAGGATCGAATCAGGCAATCCAGGCTCAAAAACAACACGAACCTGTTGATGATGAGAGGGAATGGATTTCCAGAGAGCCTTTGGTGCATCCTCTTCGTATGCGTAAGGGTGAGTCAAGTCAACATCTACTTTCCAAGCAATCAATTTCGATGGAGTTAGAAGCCTGAGCGGGATGTAGCCGTAATCCT
>NZVG01000051.1 GCA_002698145.1 Methanobacteriota archaeon
CCGTCTTCTTTGCCATGGTCTCACTTGACAGTCCATGAGACGTCGGATTCTTGAAGTATTCCGTGTGGAGGTTTTGTGGTGAGACTCGAGTATCGTGGACCAAATGGGTCCAACACCGGTTGACACGGTGTATTGGTATGAGAATGCAACTAATCGATGCTGAAGCCCATCGAAAGACAATCGATGCATTTCTCGACGTTGTCGACACCGATATCGCCGGTTCGGCCGCAGCGGTGGCAGTATCCGATATGCTTTACGAGATTCTTGTGTTGACTAGGCTGCACAAGCCCCCTTGCTGCGACATTCGGTTATGAAGACTTGTTCAGTCCTTAGGAGACATTGATGTGGTTGTGCGGTGTCAGACAACCATGGGAGTGGATTTGAAACCAGAACGTTCAGTCCTTCACGCTCAGGTTCGCAAAGCGAAAGCGAGCCATTGCATCGACGACGCTGGTCACTACCTCCGCCCCTCGACGTTCAAGGGCCCGTCCTCGAAAGTGTACCTAGGGGATGTAGCAGAAACGCTTCTTCGCTGTTCCATCGGTGCAGAAACCCCGACCTTTACTCAACAACCTGGTTTTGATGAACAGCGGTGGACAATGGAATACACGGCTGGATCGCTTCGTGTGTTGATTCAATCAATGCCGTACTGGGGTTTTGGCTTGTTTACTTCGGGGTATCGAAACGAGATTGTCATTCACGGCCCCGTTGAGGAACGAGCACGTTTGGTTCATGATTGGATCGCAGCATTGCAACACAACCCGTGGGAATTTGCCCACCGTGGCTCTGCCAAGAGAGCGCTCCAAGCAGCAGAATCTTCTTTGAAATCAAACGAGGATAACTGGCGCTCGCATCAATCTCGTGCGCGAAGTGTGCTCAACGAAGCGATTGCTTCACTTGAACATCACATCGACCGTATCGAGAAGAAAGGCGATGTTGAAACCAACATGATCGAATTGGCTCGGCTTGAAATCGATCTGGCGCAACAAGCACTCGCAGAAGACAATACGCCCGCTGTCGAGCGGGCGTTGTCACGCGGAGAAGCTGCACTCTTGATTCCAATTCAGGAAGATGATGACGAGGCTGACGGGTCCATCCTCATCATCGAGGAAGACATTCCGTTCGTTGATTTGAGCGATGATGCCTCCGAGTGACCGCGCGTCGCGTTGATAAAGGGAAGGCGACTCGGGTTGAACGGTCCACATGGCAAAGAAGTCGGAAGGAAGCGGAATCCAGCAAGCAGCAGGATTGATTCGATACTTCGATGAGGAGTCGGAAGAATCGATGAAAATTTCACCGTTCCAAGTCTACTTTGCTTGTTTTGTTATTGGTGGCTTCTTCTACCTCGTCAACGAGGGTGTTGTTCAAGCCATCCTGAATTTGTTCTGAGCCTTACATTGGCCGAATCAGGACGATTTTTTGTTCCTGTTCAGCCATGCATTTTGCAACATGCATCGCAGAAGCGAGATTGATTGTTGCACCAATTGTTCGCGTTCCTTCTTCCTCGTGAAGGACCAATCGATGCGTTAGTTGATGCAGGACGTTTTCATCAATTCGTTCGAACACCCATTTCTCATCCTCAATTCGGACGAGAGCAGGGACGTCAACAAGAGGACCCATGGTCTGTTCAACGTTTCTTGAACGTGCCTCGAGGCCTGCTAGATCTCGAAGGGGTTGCCAACGACGTTGCCGTGTCGGTGCTTTGATTCTACGATTTTTTTCAACGCCTGCGCGAAACGCTCTGCTCATTCCCATCCCATCCAGAAATCCGGAGATTTCTAGTTGCACCATCGCCATCTCGCATATAACAAGCGCGACCGTATTATCCGTAAAACAGCGATTTTCTTGCGTAGGTTGCATCAATCCACACGAAACAAACATTCTGTTGGGCGTTTGAAGAATTTGTGACGGTATTTTGCTATCAAGCGATAACCGATGTTGCGTAACGGTAATGGAATCAACCAAAGCGCTGGGAACCACATCTTGTAGTACCATCGCATGTACAAAACGCAGCGTATACCCGCAGCCGAACGAATGTAGGGTTTGCCGTTACGAATCAAATACACAGAATCTGCATTGCGGAGTTTTTCTGGCATGTTCTCGATAACGCGTTGCGCATCTTCATCGAGAATCGGCCGATAACCGAGTTGTTTTCCTTTGCCGAGGCGTTTGTCAAGGAAGGTCGCAAGGCGGTGACAAAGTCCGCAATCTCCGTCCAAGAACAAAAAATCTCGTCGATCATCGATGTTGACTCGCTCAGCCAATTCAATCGACCATGTCTTGACGGTGAGCCCATCAGAAGAATGCACAACATCTGGGGAGAGGACATCGAGACCCAACCCGTAAGATTCGAGCAACGAATTCGCCTCAAGCGATACCTCTGCTTGTTGAAATCTCCATGGCTGATGATGAACGTAGCCTCTGCGTAAGCATCCATTGTGTTCCGTGTACAAACAGTACCGCTCGAAGAGAAAATGTTCCAATGACCCTGCTGCAGCGGATTGAACTGGGCCATTGGGCGCTGAGGAGCCGATCAACTCTGCTCCATCGCTTGAGCGTCGCGATGTCCAAGTCAGTGCGTCATCATGCCGTTTCACTTTGGCTTTTGCATATCGGTAAGCAAGCCCATAAGCTCGATTTGCGTATAGACAAGTCACCAAACTCTTTGCATCCAGTGTGAGGAAAAAGACCCCGTGATGTCCGTCTTTGACGACGTAGGTACGAACGTTAAATTCAGCAAACGTTGAGATTCCGGGTAAGGGCACGAGTCCTTTGGGATGGACGTTCTTCATCATGAACGGAATGACACCAACATAGGCTTCCCCATCGAAGAAGTCAATCTCCAAACCATCGGGTAGGTGTTGTTCAAGCAGTTTAGGGTCAACCTTCCAATGCATGAACGTCAAGTCACGCCATTCCTGAGAAATAGCAAATGAACGACTTGGTACTGGGAACGGAAGATGGTCATCTTCACGCAGTGCGCCCATGTTGTTCCGAGACCGTGCTTATGTTTCAACATCATTGACGGCTCGATGTTGCATGACGGAGATCAAGCATTGAAGAAACAACACAAAGCGATGCTCCCATTGGAATCGTGTAACGCAATCCCTCACCACTGGTGATGGCGAAGACGATTGTCACAACTGCTAGCAGAGCGATCATTGCAATGTGAGGTGGCCTCGGCGAGGCTGCTGATTCTTCAAGAAGCCACGACAACGGCGTCGTCATCATCACAGCAATCCAAGAGCCGAGCAAGAGGAATGGGGCATGTTCAAACACCAGGAACCACAACAGCGGCCCAAACATCAAGCTCCAACGTACCCAGTTCAACTCTGGCCGAGAGCCGTCATCAAAACCGAGCAGTGGTAACAGCAGCACGCCAGCCATCAATGCCGCCATCCAACCGACCAACCACAACGAGGTTTTGACAGCGGTTTGATCGGGAGTTTGTTGGTTGTGCATCAACAATGCCGTCACCAATACCAGAATTCCAATCGCAACACCAATGCTCCAAGCCAATGCCTTGCTTCGGCCATTTCCTGCGCCTAAATGGGCATCAATATCCCGTTGAGGGGCTGCGAAGATGTGGAGGTTGAAGGCCAGAAAAATCCACATCCAGAAGGTGGCATATGCGTCATCTTGGCGAGGGTCGCTCCACCATGATTCATCAAACACACCTGAGGAAAGATACGCCATGAAAAGATAGACAAAGGCTGTGAGAACGAAGGGAGATACTGGAACGAAGAATCGGTTCTTGTAGCGTTGCAAGCCGGTTGAAGGAGCATATGCAGCAAGCAGGCCGGTTATCACCACGAAGAGAGCAAGTGCAAGAAACACTACGCTCCACGCATCGATCATGGGTGATGGAATGGTAGCCAACGGCATTGTTTCGGGGGCAATGTACGCTGAATCATCGAACAACAAGGTCGAGGATACCAGCAACATGAGTGCCAGAGTTCGCTTCAATTTGTACAGCCCTTCTGGTGTCCAAGTCTTCTGGGAACCTTGACCGCTCCATGCGAAGAGGTACACAAGCGGGAGAACCATCCATTCAACAAGGCCGTCGCCTGCAAAAAGAACGTGAAGACGATCGACGAAGGAGGCGTCAGATTGCAGATAAGAGGCAACTTCAATGTGCGTTGTATCGTGNGAAAGAATNGCNGAAACTCGNAACGAGATAATNACAGCAAGAAGCGCAAACGGAAGCCATCGCAGCGCTCGNAGCAACGATTCNCTCTTNTNGCGAGCAAAGGTTTCCACCGATTTNGGAAACNTCCAGATGGCNATGGACCCAAAGAACAGCGGGACCAACCANGGCATGTCGTCNCCCAGCATGAACCGACCATGCATTNTCGCGCTATGATGCTAACGGCTTCGTAAGACACAAAGGGATGCGTCTTCAGGGGCTGGCATGGGCGAGCGAAGCGGTGAGGATGGTCTTCTCGCNCAAGCCGAAATTGCTCCGCTCACCGGTCTTGCTGAATCNCTCGGAATTGACCGAAGCANGTGGATTCAAGTGGCCACANANCCGCTTCCGGAAACCNTGCGACTGACCATGCATCACTACGACATCGAATGGACNAGGAAACAACTCATTGCCATGGGTGCANNANCGTTGAAGTGGTCGATTGGAAACGAAGCCTATCAACTCCCATTTGCTCGTGGTCAAGCCCCTCGAGACGGGACAAGAGAGTTGCTTGCATTGCTTCACGATACGGGNCGTGTNACGCGNCANGAAGCTGCGAGTATGCTTCCCATTCTCGTTCTCNATCCTCANCCAAACGANCTTCTCCTCGACCTCTGTGCTGCTCCNGGATCAAAAGCAACCCATGCTGCTGAGCGAATGGCTCCGACGGGTGTNGTGGTTGCNAATGAACCAATTTCTGGAAGAGTCAACATGCTCGCAAGCAACCGAGGNCGCCTCTCACTCCACAATGTGATGATTACNCAACACGATGGCCGCCACGTAGGGCGAATACCTAAGCCAGGGNTTGATGCAATNGTCGCNGATGTGCCGTGNACAGGCAGTGCCACCTCACGAAAGAACAAGGANGTCTGGTGGAGTTGGTCACCAAAAGGTGGACGCACCATGTTTCAGTTGCANGTNGACATCGCATCAAGAGGAGCNCAANTGCTCCGNCCCGGNGGNACGATGGTCTACTCGACATGCTCCATCGANCCGGTTGAAAACGAAGCAGTNATCGCTGAGTTGNTTCANAAATGCCCTTGGATGGANGTCATTGAAATCGATGAATCCAACGTTGATGGNTTGGTTTGGCATCANGGNCTTACNGCATGGAGTCCANTNGACGANCAAGGAAAGGNTTCAGAACNNCCNCAAGATGTTCCGTTCTTCGATGAGCGCTACCTTCCTCCATCNNANGNTGNAATTTTGAACGCTCTGAGCAAGACNCGCCGNTTGTATCCTCANGACAACAACACTGGCGGGTTCTTCGTNGCNCTTCTTCGCCATCGAGAAGATGCAACCCCTGANGGTGTNGCNANNACCTTCATCGATAAATTGGCAAAACGGCGGGAANANTCAGGNTGGGAATCAAGACNTCTCGAGGCACCNAAACCAAANCGGCACACCGTTCATGGNGCAACCNANGAAGAGGNNGCAGTTGTTATGCAACAGTGCAGATTGGACAATGCTGACTATTCATGGTGGAAGCGAGGNAAACGAATGGCNATTGCTCCTNCNTTGGTTTACAACCGTATGTGGGCTCAAGAAACGCCCAACAAGCGTGGCGATCGATGGCCGGAAGGGACCTTTCACCCACTCCAAGTNCTCCACGTTGGNTTGCCGGCGTTTGTTTCAAAGAACGGAAANTGGCGGGCTCGACANGAGTCGATTCCGTTNCTTTACGATCAATTATCTGANGACCTACCTGACATNNATGCGNATGTTTTGCNGCGCCTCCTCAAAGGTGAAGCATTGGAACCTGCNGTTGTTTTTGCCAANGAAACNTCACCAAAAGGAGCCTTTTTGCTGCGATGTCNACATGAAACAGGNNNCNTGATCATCAACGCATGGTGCGGTGAGCGAATCACACTGATGCTCGACAAAGGTGAACGTCGGTTGCTCTCGATTCGNTTAAACTTGGAGGAAGAGGAATGANACGTANTGCNGCCCTCCTCCTCATNNNACTTCTCCCGCTTGCATCTGCAGCAACCAGTGTTCACATCGANTGGGATNTCGGNCAACCAATCGACNCTGAACGTAGGTACATCGAACACTTTCCCAGTTCAACTGTGACNTGCCCTGANTGCATGGCAACCACCGANGACGACATNGTTGTTCAGTGGTGGCGATACAGNGATCAGACCGGTTCNACATGGCCCGATGATGATGCAAATCTTCGCGCAGGGAANATGGGNGTCGAACTGAATGAAAGTCGTTCCATCCTCAATGGNAACAACAGCGAGCAACGTCANCACCTCATCGATGTGGAAGGCACANTTTCAATACGCTCCGATCTNGAAGANCANTACTATCTCTTCGCAGATTTGACGGTAGCACCNCTCGTCNACTTNCGNAACGATGTCATCATGCAGTTCCTNTTTGTTGANGAAAACAGCGANGACAATCACGGAAGGGAACTGTCCTACCTCGTTCGCGATCTCAGTTCAGANGNTGGATTCTANNGGACNGCTGGNAACGTTTCAAACGTCAATGTAACCGTGTCGTATGAGCATCTCTTCGCTGCCGGCGTTGACCTCTCNGAAGAACGCTATGGCTGGAAGGTGCTTATCGTGGTCATGGGCGCAGAAGCGGACTCGNTCNATCCTCCAGGAGCCATCGCTGTNTACGAAACCTCCGTACCAACNTCNAGTGAGAATGTCGGNCTGTTGGATTATTTGCCCCCGCTCGCTTTCCTTGCTGTCGCCCTCGTCATNNTTTTCACCGTGGTNCGCAGTTCNTTCAATCAAGAACATGGTTTACCAGANNTNCGAGCGCGATGGAAGGATGGGAANGATCCCGCCATCGTCATCGAAGTTGATGCNAAGCGAAGGGANGTAGCGATTCAGGGTTGNGAGGCTACAGAACCTTGGTCGATGCGAGGTGGGGTGAAGCGAAGCACCATCGACTCTGGTTCACGTCTAACCTTTGATGTACGTTTCAAAAAATGGCATCGTGAACCTCTCGTTCTTAGATTGAAGATGGAGGTCGATACATTGGGTGGATGGACACAAAACATTCGCTTGCCACTCCGCAACAAATCAGAACGAAGCGTTGAAGATGAGCACGACTGACGTCCCCGCATGGACCTCGATGCGACCGACCGTGACCTCCTTGCAGCTTTGCTTGAAGATGCACGAATCAGTCAACGAGGTCTTGCCAAGCGCGTCGGCGTCGCTCAAGGGACCATCACGAACCGTCTGCGACGTCTCGAAGGAATGGGCATCATCAAGGGCTACACTGTGCTTCTTGATGCCGAGAGCATTGGTTGGACCATGACCGTCATTACAGGGTTAACAATTCAGAAAGGTTCGATGATCGATGTCCAGCAGCAGATCGCTGCAGATCCTCGTGTGTTCGCAGTTTATGACGTAACGGGTGATTACGATTCAATGGTCCTTGCTCGCGTACGGGGCCGAAAGGATTTGGATGATTTAACCAAGACCGTCTTCACACTGCAAGGCGTTCAACGGTCGTTCACACAAGTCGTTCTCAACACGGTAAAAGAAGACGGTCGAGTCGTTCCAGCCGAAGAGCGGATCGATTAAATCGTCTTCACTTTGATTCGCCACCGTTTCTTCGACTTGTCGAATCTTGAGGATGTAACTTCAATGTCATGGGCTGAGTTTACTGCCATGAGCATGTCCCTGTTGTCCCATTCCATGACCGACATTTGATCTCGCCAAAGAACGCCCTCGTTCTTATCGTCCAAACGAAACACGATGCCTTGATGTGCTCCTTCGGTAAGGTGGCGAAGGATTCGAGCCTGCTTGATGACATCACCTTCTTGTGGTGTAGGGATGACGGTTTCGCGTTTGTTGGCTTGTTTCTTTGGTTTCATCAATTGCACCTTGCTCCAATCGGGTACTTCCTTGTAGCCGAAGGTCAACACTCCAACGTCCTCAAACGGGTATTCTTCGTCGATGCGTTCATGTGGGTTGTGGAGTACTGCGAACTCATGTTGGTCAAGCTCGATGGTCTGAACGTTGTCTCCGAGTCTCGGGATAAGGTCACCGACAAATTTCGGCCCTCGGAAGAACGTACTCCACCAACTTCGATCATTTCGGACACGTAATTGAGAGTACATTACTCTCCATTCCCGGACCTTATCGCGCGGCTGGATGAGGTCGCCTTCGTGCTGAGCCTCGTTCGGGAATTCGATTGCGTCCCACGTCCCAAACATGGATAGCAATTTCTTGAGGGCTTTGAGCGTCTCCTCATCGAAATCGTCGTGGTGCTCCTCAGACATTGCAAGAAGTGAAAGGAGCTCCTCCTTTGATTTCGCCACGAAAGAGCCAGTGAGTGCTCGTGGTTGGACACTCGCATCCACGTTTGCAAAGCCGACGCAGGCCAAGACGGTCTCGATTACATCTTGCTGTATTTCGATTCCTACATGTCGGCTGATTTCATGGAAACGGCCAACTGCTTCCTCGAGTTTTGCAAACGTCCAACCTCTCGATTGACCGTTTTGATGAAGAACGTTGTCGACCATTTCAACATCGCCCTTGTAATTCTTGACTTCAATGAAGACAATTCTATTTCGCAGAAGCGCAATGATGTCCGCTTCGCGCCGACTTTTCCCGCTGATGATTTGATCGATGCGGGCTGAATGGTATACTTCGACAACATCATCCAGTTGGCGCAAGGCTTCACACACTGCAACTTCCGCTTCGGTTGCAGCCTTCTTCGCAAAGTCCGGCTTTGGATAGGATTTGAGGTCCCGGGCTTTCAACCAACGGTAGTTGCGCAGAATGCCCATGGTGATGTTTGGGGTTGGAGGGTATTTTAACTTCCACTCGCGCAGTTAGACGTCGTCTTTACGGATGAGAGCAACCATGTCCATGTGAGGTACCAACGCTCCGGCAAGTCCACCTAGACTTTCGACGACGCGTGTCTCAGGCTTCAGTGTCCGCATTAAGACCTTGCGAAGATCTTCATCGATTTGAACATCGAACGACTCAAGTCGGCGACGGAGATTGGCTTGCAGCTTGCCTCCGGTTCGATCCCAGTCCATCAGCAGGGTCATGGTCGAACGGCGGTCTTGGGTTCGAGTTCCGTACGTTTCGTAGAGATAAGCAGTGAGTCGATCCATGCCCCACCCCCGGTTGACAACTTCGATTGGACCGTCAAATCCAAGGCGCAGAAGTGCCATTTTGTCCCGTGGACCTTCAACGATGATGGCGAATCCTTCGTCACGATTTCTTCGACGTGCTTCACCCAACGCCTTACCGGCGGTTGCAAACCGTTGGATTGTGTTGGTTGGGTCCATGGTAGCACCGAGTTCATTCACAGTGAATATTGTTCTTGAAGATGTGTGAATTTGCCGAAGAACATACATTAATATGAAAGAAAATGGAGGTAAAGAATTTCACTCTGGTGCTCGGTTTACGCCAACGCTTAAAGTGGACCCTCGCGCCCCTTTGAACAGGGTGCATCCATGCCGGCGGAAGATACCGTTTTCTACGTACTTTATGACAAATACATGTTCTGGTCAATTCTAGTAGCAATATTCACATTCGGTTGGCTCATTACTGCTATTTTGCGCTATCGCGATGGCGTGGAACCGGACACGACAAATATTGATCACATCGAAGTGGGCGCCTTCCCCGTCGACCGGCACAATACGAGGCTTGAGGCCATGTTCTACATCATGCCCACCATCCTTGTGGTGTGGCTCACCGTTCTTGCGCTCGGGTCCAACACAGCCGTTTGGAACCCAAACGAGGAAGAAACCTTTGAAATCAACATCAATGCCTACCAGTGGTACTTCGAATTCGACTATGCTGAGCAACTCACATGGGAAGACACCGACACTGGAATTAATGTCGAATGGGATGACCAAGGAATCATGCAAGTTGATGCCACCGGCAACCCTGATGCCGCAAGCATCGAGGTCAAATACGATAACCAAAAGTCGGATTATGAAATCAACGGTTTGTTCCAAAAATTAATTCCAATGTACGATTCCGGACGGCACACCTACGTCAAGGTCTTCGATGCTGAAGGTACCTTGATTCACACTTGGGAACACATTCCACGTGGCCATA
>NZVG01000052.1 GCA_002698145.1 Methanobacteriota archaeon
AAACAAGGACATTGACGACTGATTCAGGGCAAACCTTAGATGAACAAATGCATGGATTGGGGTATGGAAGAATTGTCCAAAGTAGGCATTGATTCGAAAAGAACCACCGCAGCAAGTGTTGCCATCGTGGGTTTAGTGGTATACTTATCCTTAATTCACCTGAAATCCATTTTGATGCCACTGGCTGTTGCAGTCTTGCTCTATTTCATCATTAAACCACCTGAACAATTCATTTACAACAAGGTGGGAAATCGGTTTGTGTCTTATTCGACAGTTCTCCTGACTTTTATGATAACAGTTTACTTCACATCACTTTTTTTGTACGACAATCTCTCAAATTTCATTGAAGAGGTCCCGGATATAACAGATAAATTTGAAGAAAAAAGAGCGAATTTAGCAGACTCGAATCTTTATGGGCTCGAGGTCATTTTTTCAGATACTGAGCTTCTTGCCAGTGTTGTATCACCGAGCAATATCGAAGCGTTTGTACTGGGAATCTTAGGCACACTTGGTGGATTTTTTGGTACAATGATTACTGTTTTGATTTTCTTGTTGTTTATTGTACTAGAAGAGCACACAATTGCAAAAAGGTTTGGGGCAGCATTTCCAAACTCCTATCCGAGAGCGAAGAGAATCGTTAGTGAATCAACGGAATCGATCAAGGCTTATGTTGTTTCAAAGGTAACATGCAGTGCAGGACAAGCTTTCGTCATGGCCATTATTCTCTACGGTTTCGGTATTCCTGGATGGTTTTTGTTTGGTATTCTGTGCTTTTTGTTGGATTTCATTCCAATTTTGGGTGCTCTGTTTGCAACGATTCCACCAGTCATCATCGGATTTATCTGGCTTGATCTGGAATTTGCTTTGCTCATGGTTGCTCTGCTTATCGGAAATCAGCAAGTGTTTGGTTCATTGATCGAACCAAATCTATCCGGATCAAAAATTGGCATTTCTCCGTTCGTTCTGTTGTTAACAGTGATGCTTTTTTCTCAGGTATGGGGAATCGCCGGTGCTATCATCGGTGCTCCAATGATCATCATCGTGAGGTTGATTCTCGATGAAAACAAGAAAACTCGACCAGTAGCCATGATGATGGCAAACGATGTTGAGGAAGAATGAGTGGTTTATTGACCGTTGAACGCTTCAATTGCTTCAACAACCTCAGAATCTTCCATCAATCTTCGTTGTGATTTTGCTACATCGAATAGATGCGCAACGAGATTATCTGTAACCTCATAATTTCGCTGCTGAAGCCACCAGATGATGTTTGATCGACCGGCCATGTGGCCGATTCGAATCACTTGTTCGAGTCCAAATTCTCCGGCAGGAACACCCGAATAAACACGGTCTGCGAGCCAGTGATTACCTTTCTTCATGGCCTTGATGACTGCAGAAGCATGCACTCCAGTACCGGTTTCAAACGCATCTTGTCCAAATACAGGGTAATTTCTTGGAAGTGGAACTTCGGTGTACTCGTGGGCTTTTTGCATGTACTCACCGAGTACCGAAAGATCATTGTCAATTGCGCCCATGAGTTTGAGATTCACGAGAGTCTGATCGAGTGGCGCATTACCTGCTCGCTCTCCGAGGCCCAAGGCAGTTCCATGAACTACGTCAGCCCCGGCTTCAACTGCAGCAATGTTGTTGGCAACCCCCAATCCGCGGTCTTGGTGACCATGCCAGTTCACTTCGATGTCACGACGATTGTAGCCTCCGTCTTTGATGACTTCTTCATCGATGAACGCAAGTAATTTCTTGACGCCGTTCGGAGTTACGTGTCCGCATGTATCACAAACACAAAGGCGTCGCACACCAAGTTCCATAGCACGCTGATAGATGTTCTTGATGTCTTCTGGGTTTGAACGAGTCGTATCTTCTGTGACAAACATGACTGGAACATCGTTTTCTACCGCAAAAGAAACCGCCTTTTCCATTGTTGAGAGAAGCTTTTCCATCGTCCACCCTTCTGCGTATTGACGAATTGGGCTGGTTCCGAGGAACGCAGAAGCTTGAATTTGGATTCCATGCTTTTGTTGAAGTTCAACGAGTGGTTCAATGTCTTGCATAAGTGTCCGGACTGCGGCACCGGGTCGGATGTTGTGGTCGTTTTCGGTTATATGCGTGAGCATGGCATCGATGTGCTCGACATGGAGGGGTCCAGCACCTGGAAGTCCTAAATCGACCTTCTGAATTCCAAGTTTTTCCATGTAATCGACCAATTCTATTTTTTGATCAATGGTCGGGTTTCGAGCTGAAGGGCTCTGAAGACCATCGCGCAAGGTTTCATCATCAAACCAAACACCGTGTGGATGATTGTTTGGGTTTCGATTAAACTCGTACTCAATGGTATTCCAATCGTAAATCAATGAATGCTCATCCATAACAATTCACCTACGGGGAAATCCCCCGCACATACCGACCAGACATGAATCATGTTTGAACTCGTCGATTGGAACGTTTCACTCTTCCTCAGAGTTTGATTCGAATTTTGCAGCCTGTGCAGTTTCAAATTCCTCGCGTGAAACAACGCCGTCGCCATCCGTGTCCATCGCATCAAACTCGTCTTCCTCGATGAGCTCGGCAGGCAGGCGAGCCGTGAAAATAATCTCATCATCATGTGATTGCTTGTTCTTCGACCGTAATTCCATGATTCGGGTACCTTTGGTTGACTTCCCCGAGGTTTCCTTTGTCTGGTCAACCGCTAATCGAATCATCATGCCTTTTTTGGTTAATACAAACAAATTGTCGTTCAGATCAGGAATCCTGCGAACGCTAACAAGCTCGTCAGCAACCTCTTCATCCAACTTCATTGTACGAACACCCTTCGCTCCAGGGTTTGTCGAGCGGTATCCATCGGTCATCATCTTTCGGTTACCGTCGTCATCGAATCGTTCATTGCCGTCCTTATCGAGGTCTGGAATCCGTTCCGCAGTACCCAACCGACTTCGCTTCGCCATGCCATACTTGGATATCGTCAGAATTTGTGATTCATAATCGCTCATCGCGAGCATCCCTGCGACAAAACCTCCACCGGAACCCTTGCGTTCTGCGACCTTGATCCCATAAACGCCACCGGATACGCGACCGGAGATACGAATCGCATCGCATTTGAAACGGCTGGCGTAACCGGTTGTTGAAATCATGACCACATCATCGCTATCCACGCTTTGCTGGACATTAACCAATGAATCGTTCTCAAGTTTAAACCGAAGAGCGTATTTTCCATTACGGTTGATTCGAACATATTCGTGTAAATCCGTTTTCTTAATGAGCCCTAATTTCGTTGCAAAGAGCAGGAAATACCCCGATGGAGGCCGCTTTTCGCCTTCCTCGAGTTTGACTTTAAGGCACCTTTCAGTCACGTCATCGACCAATTCCTTGGATATGGGAAGAATACTGACAATGTTCTCATCATCTTGCAGATTTTCGAGCAGATTTCTGATGTGTGTCCCTCGACTTTGTCGACTACCTTGAGGTGTCTCCCACGCTTTGAGCCCATAGACACGTCCTAAATCGGTGAAAATCAGCAACCTATCTTTGCTGAAACACGTGATGATTGACTGTGGAGAATCTTCGTCTTTCGTTGCAACACCCTTCAGTCCTTTTCCACCTCGATTTTGAATACGGAACGTTTCGACAGGAACGTGGCGGATGTAATTATCATTGGTCAGCGTGATAGCGATTGCTCGTTCCTCAATCAAGTCTTCTCGATCCATTGAAAGTGGCATCATGTTGATCTCAGAGCGTCGTTCATCACCATGACGCTCAACCATTTGATTGAGTTCTTCCATCAGGATGTTTAATCGACGCGTTCGAGAACCGATGATATCTTGCAAATCTGCAATCTTAATCATCAACTCATCGTAGTCGTTTTGCACTTTCTCGACATCGAGTTTGCTCAATTGGTACAAACGTCGTTCGGCAATGGCCTTGGCTTGTAGTTCAGTGAAATCAAAGGCTGCAATACCTGGCATGGTTTCATTCCCTTGCAGGACAGATTCGAATTGTTCACGACTGGAGCTTGCCTTTCCAACCGCAATGACGTCGTCAATGCGGTCTTGTGCCTTGACCAAACCTTGGAGAATATGAGCACGTGCTTCGGCTTTTTCCAATTCAAACTTAGCACGGCGCTCAATGACAGATTCTCTGTGTTCAACGTATGTGTGAAGCATTGTTGGAAGGGTCAACAAAACAGGTCGTCCATCGAGGATGCCCATCATGTTGGCCGAGTACGATTCCTGTAAACGACTCGATTTGAACAACTGGTTCAGGACCGCGTGAGGGTCTGCGTTGTTTTTGACTTCGATAACAACACGAATCCCCTCCTTCGAAGATTCATCACGAATGTCTCGTATACCGATAACAGAACCTTTGGTAACAAGGTCTGCAATGTGAACAAGCATGTCTGATTTCTTTACTTGGTATGGGATTTCATGAACGATAATGCGCTTTCCTGTCGAATCATCAATGACGTCACAGCGTGAGCGAACGTGGAACCGTCCTTTCCCGGTGGTATACATGTCGATGATTCCATCAATCCCATGGATTGTTGCTCCTGTTGGGAAATCAGGTCCCTTGATGTGCTGCATGTACTCATCGATGGTGACTTGTGGCATTCCGTTGTTTTCCTCACCCTCTTCCAAAATACGTTGAACATGAAGTTCAATGGCTCCAGCAACTTCGGTCAGGTTCTGAGGAGGGATGCGGGTTGCCATCCCCACAGCGATACCGTCTGATCCATTGAGAAGCAAGTTGGGAAGTCGTGCAGGAAGGACGGTTGGCTCCATTTCTGAATCATCAAAGTTCGGTTGGAAATCGACCGTCTTTTTCTCAATGTCTTCCAACATGTGTTTCGAGATTCGGTCCAGACGACTTTCAGTATACCGCATAGCGGCTGGAGGGTCACCGTCGATTGACCCAAAATTTCCCTGCCCGTCAACCAATGGGTAACGAAGAGAGAATTCTTGAGCCATTCGAACCATGGTATCGTAAATTGACTGATCTCCGTGCGGGTGGTACTTACCCATGACTTCCCCGACCGAACGTGCGGATTTACTGAATTTTTTATCGGCTGTGTGTCCGCCTTCGTGCATGCCATACAGCACGCGTCGATGGACCGGTTTGAGACCATCGCGAGCATCGGGCAATGCACGTCCGATAATTACAGACATTGCGTAATTGATGTAGGATGTTTTCATTTCATCGTTGAGTGAGCGATTCAACACCGTCCCTGTCTCAACAATTTCATCGGTCTCATTGTTCTCTTCCTCAGATGTCAAGGTTCGTCACCTCCTTTGCATGGCGTTCAATAAACGCACGTCGATCGGGTACGTCTTCTCCCATGAGAATCTCAAACATCCGATCGCTGTCTTCTGCATCCTTCACCGTGACTTTGAGCATAGTCCTCGTCTCCGGATTCATGGTTGTCTCCCACAGCTGTTCTGGATTCATCTCACCAAGACCTTTGTATCGTTGAACACCAATTTTCGCATTCGGATTATCCCCTCGAAGTTCTTCGAGAATAGTATCTCGTTCTTCATCAGTAAAGGCGTATTTACTGACTCGACCTTTTGTTAATTGGAACAGAGGAGGTTGCGCGATGTAGACATGACCCCGTTCAATTGCAGGTCGCATGAATCTCCAGAGGAACGTCAACATCAGCGTTCGAATGTGAGCACCATCAACGTCAGCGTCTGTCATGATGATGATTTTGTTGTAGCGTAGTTTTTCAGTATCAAAACTGCCTTCATCTTCGCTGTTGTTCCCCACACCTGCACCAAGTGCACGAATCATGGTTTGAATCTCCTGATTTTGGAAGACTTTTGCTGCATTGTGCTTTTGACGCTCAACGTTCAGAATCTTACCTCGCAATGGCAAAATTGCCTGAATACGCCTGTCTCGGCCAGTCTTTGCTGAACCACCGGCAGAGTCACCTTCCACGAGATAAACTTCGCATTCGCTTGGGTCTCTCGATTGGCAATCCGCAAGTTTCCCAGGTAGCCCTCCTCCTTCGAGAACGCCTTTTCGGCGGGTTAAATCCCGGGCTTTTCGCGCTGCTTCACGAGCCTTTGAAGCAAGAAGTGCCTTTTCCACAATCAGTTTCGCAACAGCAGGATTCTCCTCAAAGAATTCCCCTAACTTGTCATAGACAATCGTTTGAACAATTCCTGTGACTTCGCTGCTGACAAGCTTGTCCTTGGTTTGAGAAGAGAAAGATGGGTCTGGATGTTTCACACTTACAACCGCTGCGAGCCCTTCACGTACATCATCGCCAGAGAGAGAGTCGCCTTTGAGTAAATTCTTTTTCTTTGCGTATGAATTGACGGAACTTGTCAACGCTGTTCGAAGACCGGACATGTGGGTTCCTCCATCTTTGTTTCGAATGATGTTCGTGTAACAGCGAATTGATTCGCTGAACGCATCGGACCATTGGAGGGCGACCTCAACCTCGACCATTCCTTTCTCGATCTCTTTTTCTCCGGAGATGGTTATGACATCGGAATGCAAAACCTCCCTTCGTTCGTTTAATTGGCCGACGTACTCGGTTAGACCGCCCTCATAGAGATGTTCTGTTTGGTGAGGTTCATCGCCACGCACGTCGAGAATTGTAATCTTCAGCCCTGCATTGAGAAACGCTGTTTCGCTTACCCTGGTTTCGATTTCCTCAAGGTTGAATTCGACCACTTCGGTGAAAATTGATAGGTCTGGTTTGAACGAAATATGGGTGCCAGTGTCATCGCATGTTCCAATCTCCTTGAGCGATTCTACAGGAATTCCCGCTTCATATCGCTGGAAATAAACAACCCCATCTCGATGAATCGTCATCTCCATCCATTCAGAAACTGCGTTAACAGCGGACACTCCAACACCGTGTAATCCGCCTGAAACTTTGTATGAACTGTTATCGAATTTTCCTCCTGCATGGAGTTTGGTCATAATGACCTCGGCTGCCGAAATTCCAAAGTCGTCGTGAATACCAACTGGAATCCCTCGGCCATAGTCGCGTACTGAAAGTGAATGATCTGCATTGAGCACGATGTCAATTTGTTTTGTGTGGCCTGCGAGGTGTTCGTCGACAGAATTGTCCACAACCTCCCAAATGCAATGATGAAGAGCTGATCCATCATGAGGGTCCCCCAGATACATTCCTGGTCGTTTTCGAACAGCTTCAAGTCCTTCCAGAACTTGAATGCTTGCTGCATCATATCCTTCTTCCATTTTATCTTCACGTCCAGTCGAAAATTAGGCGCTGTCGGCCGTTTAACAAAGCAGCACTTCCGCCATCCCTTTAACTGTTAAACATGCTTGACGAGAGGGTATAAACCTAACCCCGAAGCAGTCTTCTGTGATGCGTTTTTTCCATGTGAAAGAAGGCTCCAAACCCCAAGAAGTTGGGATGAAAAATCCATGAGTGCCATCCGTGAGCGTTAAGAAGAAGACGAAGGTCGGTTGAGTCATGCCTGAACCGACCATTTGCGTAGCACTCGACTCCACGAACGTTGATGACATGGTCGATGAGGCTGCTCGAGCATCAACAGCAGGTGCTGACCTCGTCGAAGTACGATTTGACCGACTCTACCTCACAAAGCCGGAACCAGTCGTTATTGAACAAGAAGACGGCGAGTCAAGGAGTGTTATGCCACCAGAGGCTGAGTGGCCAATTTCCGATGCATCATCCATTGACGCAGAACAAACCATTCAGAAACTCAAGGATTCGATTGCTGTACCGGTAATTTTTACTGTCCGACCCCCAAGAGAGGGTGGGTTCTTCCCAGGTACAGAAGAAGAGCGATTAACGATCCTCCAACAAGCCATTGACTCAGGCGTTAGCTGGATTGATATGGAATCCTCCATCGAGGAAAAAACCGTCGAGGAGTTGATGGCCGCTGCAAAGAAAAAGGGCTGCAAAATTGTCTACTCAAGCCATGATATCAACGGCACTCCAAATTCGGAAGACATCGCTTCCTTTGTCCGGGACAACGCCGAGAAGGCAGATCTTGTCAAGTTCTGCTCGACGGCGCATTCACATTTGGATGCATTGCAAATTGTTGATGCAGCCATCGAACTCAAAGGAGAGGGCGTTGATTACAGCGTCATGGCTGTCAACAGTGGAGGCGATTGGGCTCGCATCCACGCACCAATTCTTGGCGTGAGTATGGTCTACGCAACCATGTCAATGGAGCATCGTATCAGCGACAAAGGCCTCATCAACGTCCGTGATTTGCGAGACGCTTGGACACTTCTCGAGTATTGAAGATGCACTTCAATCACTGATTCAATGAAGGCATAAGTTGCTTTTCTGTTTCCACTTGTGGCTCAAGACCTGCGTTCATGTAACGCCGATTTATGAGAACCGGGGCGAGCATAATCGACATGAAGAAAACAAAGAACGTTATCGACACCGTCCAATTCGGCAACACGATGGATCGTTCAACCGTTGAAATCGATACATCCGCAGCAAGAATCTTGTCCTGAACGCCAGCATCACCTCTTCGAGAATTGTCCCATGCATCAACGACGATGAAGAACTCCTGATAGGTCGTACCCGAAAACAACGATGAGTGCACCTCGGGGCCGTCCAGTGAAACGCTCATTACAACCGAATCTGTATTTTCATATGCGTGGACGTCCCTGTACGTCTTCCACCCTGTCACATCAAATGCAGCCCACTCAGGGGATACGTCCGTAACAAATTCATCCTCACTGAGACTTTCACGATTAAACCAATTATCAAAATCCTGACTGTGCATTCGGTCGTAAGACCACTCATAACTCTCGTACTGAGATGTTGTCATGAGGTACACATCAGCGCTTGCAGGTACTGTTGAATTGGCAACGAGACCTTGGATTTCGACGCATATTGTGGTTCGATGATCGCTCGATAGATTGACTCTGAGTGCACCAACGCTGTCGTTTCCTATCAACATGGTTGTTGCAATGTTTGTGGTAAGCCTGTCCACAGGAACTGGGGAATGATAGGACTGATACATCCATGGTTCTTCGGGCGATAACGCTGGATTGTAAGCCTCCTCATTCGATTTGGCTGGTTCGGAACTATAGCCATTCTCACGGCGATCATCATCCCAATCATCTTCAAAAAACGGATCCCACCAGTTGCTGTTGTGAGGAACCTCGGCGTGTCTCGATACGGTCTCATTCCAGACGATTTGAGAGATCTCTCCTTTGCAGTCATCGATTGCTGCCGAGACAAATCCATTGTTCGGGGAAAAAACGCCTCCCATAAGCGGTAGAAGCAAGATGGTAAGCAAAACAGCTGCGCGCCTCTGCAACATACCCTCACCCCTCAGCGTGTAGTCCACACGGAGGTTCTTGAGACATTCGTTCATTCACGCCTTCGCAACGGTCGGATGTAGCCACTATCATCGCTCCTTCGCTCTTGTTTGGAGAGAATTTTCGGTGCGGGCGGGGGCAAGTGATGGTCCATTCCGAGCATCCCGCCGTCATCAGCATGTTCTACTTCATACGTCTCAGCATTCTGCTTCGCCTCTTCTTCGGTCTCATTTGGCTGACGCATGACCAGCCAACCGAGAATGAGAGCTGCGAGAATCAACGCAATAAAACCAAGTGCGTCGCTCCCAGCATCAGACATCCAAGACTTCCATTCATCCCAACTAAAATCTGACAAGGAAGGATCAGCATCTTGTTCGGGCAGGATTGTAACGTCTGTTTCAGACTCATCGCAAAGGCCCATTCCGTCACAGACTCTTACCAGAAGAATCGCTTCACCGGGATCATCCCAAATCAGGGTTACAAGAGTAGCAAGGGTTTCATTGGAAGTAATCCAATCGTTGTCGGGAATACCGTCTCCGTCTTGATCGATCAAAGCGTCTTTCTCCCACTTGATGACGAGATCGTTGCTGATTGTTCTCGAACGGTCTGAGTTTGAACCATCCATGACATCATTGTCTCTATAGAACACAAGATCTGCGAGCGATTCTGCGTCAGAAACATTCACAATAACTGCGATTTTAAAATCCTCATAAATTTCGTCAGGTAGGTCAATGCCGCTGATCTCCGGAGGTGAATCAATGTGAATGTTGAATTCTGCTCGAGTGACATCGCCCGTACCGAATGCATCTCGAACGGTGAGCTTGACCGTGTAAAGACCCGGACGCTCATACGAGTGCCAGGGCATTGGGTCATGCACGATTGGGGTTGCGTCACCAAAGTCCCAAGTATATTCGACAAGGCCGTTCCAGTCTGGAGATTCTTGTTCAAGTGGAACGTACTTGCCCTCAAACTTTTGATCACCGTCTCGGGTGCCACTGGAATCAAAATACAACATTGCGCCGGGTACTGCAACATTGACTCCATTCTCATCAAATGTTCTGGACCATTGATCTGGCAATCCGTTTTCAGGGAACACGTCACTGTCCATTAGTAATTTGCAAGATTCTGTTTGCGTGTCATCAAGATCACATTCGGCTCCTAACCAAGCGTCTAAAATCTGCAGTTGGATGATTGGAAGCGGATTCGCAACAACCACAACGATGACTTTGGGACTGCTTTGTTCGCCGTTTTCATCGGTGACGATAAGTTGAACCAGTTGTTCACCAGGTTCGGTAAAGGAGTATGCAGGCAAGGTTTTGTTACTAAACGTACCATCTGGGAACGACCAGTTGAATGTCAAATCATTGTATGTTCCGGTGGTCCCATCAATATCAAAACTGGTCCTTCCATCGAACGTGTAGGGGACGTTAACTCCTGCTTCATCGACAAGGAAATCGACTTGAGGTGCGCCGGTTGCTCCAGATTCTTTAACAATGTAGTTTGCAACTGGCAGCTGGTTGATGACAATAACCTGAAGTTCTGCGACAGAAATACCACCGTCTTCATCTGTGACAGTGACACTGACATTCTTCGTACCGGGAGTGTTCCAAGCAGGTGCGGGATACAAGGTTGCTGAGGTAGTGGATGAGAAATCATCGTCTCGATCAACCTCGACACCGTCCAGATTCACTCCCTCTTGGAAGACCCAACTCAAGGAAAGATTCTCACCATCGTCGTCTGTGAAAACATCGGGCATCAGCAAAGGCGTGTAGGTATAGGTTGTGAGTAGGTCAGAGAAGATTTGGTAAGGCAGGCGGTTGTTTACAACAACTTCGATCGTTTTCTGACCTATGTTTATTCCATCGGAAACAGTGAGTGTCAAGATATACGTTTGATTCGGTCCGACGACATCGCCCCATTCATGATTGGCAGTGTAAAGCCCTGTCCCAGATGTAACAGGACTGCCGTCTCCCCAATCCCACTCAAAGTCAAGATTCTCCAACGGAACGTTATCGGCTGTTTGGTACGCAGAGAAGATGATGCGTTGGTTGGTAAAAATCTCAATCCTGTCTGCAACGACATTGTTGTTTACCGTAATGATTGGAATCGGCTGTGAATCATCTGTGATGTTGATTTGGTTGACGCTCACGTCCGACCAGGTACCTCCAACGTCCATAATTCGCAGCGTCGTGTTGTAGACTCCTGCTTCAGAGAAAGAGCGAAGTGGTGAGCGCAATCCGGAAGTCATGTTATCGTCAAAGTCCCATGCGTAGGCAACGGGTTGGTCGAAGTAAGGGAGCGTGTTGTTGTCGAGAGAGAGACCCCATGCGTCAAACCCATCTCCAGTAAACTGGATTTTCTCGTACGTTTGACTCGTGTTGGTCGAAACAGAAGCGTTTGCAACTGGTGCCATGTTGGTCAATGCCTGAGGTGCTGTTGTTTCGGAGTCGAGGACTGCACCGAGCATGTTTTTCATTGTGAATTGAACGGTGTATTGATCGTCTTTGTTGGCGGTAAAGTAAACGCTGTCAGGAACATGAACACCACCGCCTGCTTGGACACGGGTCGAAATAGCATCGACAACGGTTCCGTTACTATCTCGGATGAGTGCATCGACGTCCAAATCCTCAAAGAAGGCGTTTGAGAGAATCGAGTAGTTTACTTGCACAGTGTCTGGAGAACCATCGCCGTCTCTGTCACCGAGTGTTGTTCCATTGAGGATCATTGTGGCTGGTGAGGTAATTCGTGCGGCTTCAATGTCAATGGTTCCCTGCGGGTAGGAAGGGCCACAGGATGTATAATCGCAATCAGCTACTGTGCTTGCGTACCACACGATTGCATAGACCTCGTCGGTGAGGTTTCCAAACCCTTGAATCAACCCTGTCGCAACGTTGCTGTTGAAGTCCAGATCTTGTGTAGCCCACAAACCGTCGGCCGTTGATTTGTACACAAGGACACCATCAAAGTTCGACACATCGGAGGTTACTCGCAGAGTTAGAGGCGCTGGAGAAGCTGCACCTGGCGTGAATTTGAACGAGCGAATGCCCCATCCCTCCATTGTGTGGCCAGTTGAACTCCAAGGCGTCGACCAATCTGAGTTGGTATCAGCAGGTGTGATACGGCAAAAGGTGGACCCTCCACAGGAGGGATTGAGATCGAGGTTTGAGAAACCGTAGATTCCTTGGTCTGAATCTATGGTCGCTGCAATTGAGAAGTTCGCAAATATTTCACCCATGGTTCGTCCGATTTTCCCGGATTGTCCCGAGACGGGAGACAGCGCTAAATTTTCAACACCGAGACCTCCAGTAGCCGAATCTTGAACCAGTTGGCGAACAGCTGGGCCGCCACCGAGATGGTCTGCGAGGTACATCGTGAAAATGAAGCCTGCTCCGTAATCGCCGTTCCTTTGGTTCCACCATCGGACACTGAGGTCCGATTGTTGGGTCCAGCCGTTCAAATGACCTGCAAGTGTACCGTCTGCTCCGAAGCAGAGGTAAATTGCAACATCAGCGTTTCCTTCATCCAGCCAGAGATTTTCATACGGGTCTTGCGCATTGTGAAGCAGGTGCTGCAATTCGTGAGCAATAATCGACTTGCCCCATGCGAGCGTTATGTCAGCGAAATCAATGTACACGACTTCACGGGTCGCCGCAGTTCCTGGGGAGAAATAACCGCCGATGTTGAATGCCCCGTCGATGTCATAAATCACGATTTCAACTTGACAGTTGTTGTCGTTGTCCGGCGGAGCAAGTCCACGTCCATCTTGGTAATCTTTTCCAAAATAGGTGGTCATTGTTGGATAAATGGTCTGATCCCAAGTTGATGCGAGGTTTTGCAGCACCGTTGAGGAAAGTGTGCGACCTGATTGGACGAGGAAGGCCACAGTTGCAGTAGTCTTAGCGACGTACACGCCTGTCGAGCCTCCCGAAATCGGTACCGTCAGTGTATCGCCAACAACATGCTGCGAACAGGTTGAGCGAGCCATCGACGGCTGGTACCGGATGTCGTCAACACCAGGGCGACCTTCGTCAACCCAAGCCTGCTTGATGAACGATGTCGCAGAAACCACGGGTTGGCCTTCATCGATTAACAAATACTGCGAACCAGTTTCAACATTGAAATCAGTAAGGTCGCCGTAGACAACACCTATGCTTTCTGCGATATTTTCAACGTCGTTCTCTGTTTCATTCGCTGCACCCTGAGCAATCACAGACGTCAACATCAGGAAGACGAGAAAGAGAGCCTTAGTGGAGCGTCGTTCAGACATATCTCGTCCTCAATAAAATGTGATGCGGTATCACAAATCATTGTATCGAAATGAGGTATTTAATACCCCGCATCAGTAGCATCACCATACTGGAGGGTAACGGGTTGAGAGCAATACCTATTCTATCCGTTCTTCTCTTGGCATCTGTTGCTGCTCCAATGGCGTCCAGTGAATCGGTCTGTACTACGATTGGGGAACTCGAATTCGATGGTCATCTGGCCAACGCCAGTGTAACGACTCAGGTTGAATTCGGCCCTAGAGTTCCCGGTAGTAACGCATCGATGGAGCTGCGTGATTGGTTCATGGAAACAAGGCCTGCGTTTGATTGGACAGAGGACCCGCATTCAAGAGAGGGTTACAATCTGACCAATCTTGAAGGGCGATTGGTCCCTGAAAACGCAGACGAAAACGGTTCTGTTGTTGTTCTAGCCGCACACTATGATTCGAGAGACCGGGCAGAGCGCGATCCCAATCCAAACATGACAGATGTGCCGATTCCGGGAGCAAACGACGGAGCGAGTGGGGTCGCAGTTTTGTGGGAACTTGCTCGATTTGTTCCCTCGATGGGGCTTGAACACGAGGTTTGGATTCTCCTAACCGATGCTGAGGATCAAGGCCCGATGCCGTCCATGCTTGGAGCGAAAGCATGGGCTGAAAATATATCCAGTGAAGACATCAGCCGCATTGATGCCTTCCTCCTGGTCGATATGATTGGGGATGCTGATTTGAAGATTTATCGAACGTATCCACCGTATCTGGATCATCAAGGTGGGAACCGTCTATGGGGCGCTGTTGAACAATTGTCAGGTCCACTCGGTCTTATGGACAACATCACTGATTGCAACGGTGAACCGGGACTTGATATCGTTAACTTTACCCAAACGGATGGTGTCATCGACGACCATGTTCCGATGCTCAATGTTGGAATTCCGGCAATCGATTTCATCGACATACGATACGGAGAGAATGCGACCAAGTGGGAGGGTTATTGGCACACTCACGAAGATACCCCCGACAAGGTTTCAGACGAATCACTCGCTCACATTGGGCGTCTCATCGAACTTGGTCTACGAGAAGGGTCTTGGCTCGATAACCAACAAAATGAATCAAGTATAGGTTCAAGTGCAAACGAGGAGGCTACCCCTTCCTTCAGCCCGATTGTGACAGGGGGAATCTTTACGATTATTGCCCTCATAGTGCTTGTCTTCATTGGGTTGCATGAAAGCGTGCGTTTGAAAGGATAGGTCTTCGTGCGCGGATACACTGGGGAATTATCTTTTTCGCGCACCAGTTCGATTTCGAGGGCTTGCAATGGACATAAACGAACGACGTGAAGCACTAAGAGCACGTGTTCGGAAAAAACTACACGGTGAGGAAGAAGACGATGAACTCGTTGTTCAAGAGACAGAAATCGTGGCTTCATCAACCCAAAGCGAGGAACTTCTTCTTATCGATGAGAGCACCGGCCTCCTCACTCTCGCCTCATCTCTGATCTTCATAGGAAGCGTGCTTGGAATCATCACTGGACTGCTTTTGCTGCAGGGAAATCCGGCCGAATTGTTGAACAGTTCATTGGAACAAGAGAGCGTTGTCGACGTTTACGGAATCGTTTTGGAAGCTGAATCAGGTGATGCGATGGAGGGAGTGACCGTTGAGCTCGTTGATGAGGAGACAAATACCACCATCCTGCCGACTGAAACCAATTCATATGGATACTATGAATTCAGAAACGTTGTTTCGAAAACGCACGTGCTTCGTGTCTCATTTGATTCGTACCTCACAGTTGAGCGGACGTTCACGCCTGAAGGTGCTACGCAGACTCCATTTACGCTTACGAAAGGAAACGGGACAGCAACTCCAGAGGACTTCACACGCTCGAACTCTGGTTGGTCACTCGAAAATGCAGTTGCACTATCCACAGGCATTGCACTTGTCACAATTCTTGCTGGAGTTGTTGGAATCAATGCAGCCTACGGTGCACGAAGGGGTAAAAACTACCGGAGAACGCAATACTTTGCAGGATTTGCACTCTTTAGTCGTGGATTTATTGTTTTTGGACCGTTTTTGATCCTATGCGGAATGGGGTTGATGATTCTCGCTCGTGATGAATTTCAGGACGACGAGGTGGAGTAATGTACCTCATCACCGTTGAAGGTGGAGATGGCTCAGGCAAAGGTGAAGCCGTCCGAATTCTCGCTGAACTTCTCGAATATTACCCCTTCAATGAGGTTCATCGAACCCATGAACCGCGTCGTCATAGCGACCTCGGAAAATTAGCTCTCGAATCCGTTAAAGTTGGAGATAAAACTCCACTCCAAGAAGCGGGTCTGTTTGCCGCCGATCGGCTTGATCACTCGCACACGTGGATCAAGCCACGATTGGAACAAGGCGATGTTGTTGTTTCCGATCGCAACATCCACTCATCCATTATCTACCAAGGCGTGGTTGGAGAACTTGGTATTGACACGGTATGTCAGGTCAACTCAGCATCAATGATTCCTGATCTCGTGGTCTGGATTGATTGTGACCCCAACCGAGCCATCGAACGAATCAAGCACGCCACTCTACGTATGACTAGCGACAAACAAGAGTACTTCGAAACACCTGAGATTCAACAAACCATACGCCAAGGATTCAATGATCTGTTCACAGGTGCCGTAAAAGTAGCTCCTCCGTTCGATAAGTGTTGCATTGTTGGGCCAATCTTGAACGAGGGAGGTTTGGACGAACTTCGGCAGAAATTGCGTCGGGAACTGCGCTCATTTTTCAATCGAAGGCCAATACCCCTAAATGTTGATCCAGATAAAGTGGACAGATACTTACTCAATAAACTGGCTCATGATGTCCAACAGCAAACCCGTCTTCCTGGAGCGCCCATGGAACGCACATCCGTGCACATTGGTTGGTTGAGCGGACGTTCCCCTGCTCAATGGATGCAAAGCGCTGAGGACGAATGGGATTCAAAACGCGCGAGGGCATCGGATGTACCAAGCAATCCCTTTGCGCGATCGAGTTGGTCGATTCTTGGAACCTTGTCATTGATGGCAGGATCTTGCGAGATCCCACGCTTGCACAAATCACTCGGCCCTCATCGGATGGTCACACAGCGACATACTCAGAGACTTGTCAAGTGGCTCGAAGAAGCAAATTGGATTCACCGGCAACAAAATCACATACCATTCGCTGAAGGACAAGTGTTCAAACTACGTGACGCATGGATTGGTTTTGCAAGATTAACCTTGGCCATGTGGCCGTTTCGGGTACTTCTGTCCACTTGGAGGAAAAACAACCCGGAGAAGGCTTGGGAAAAGGCGCTTGAAGATGTTCTCAAGCAGAACACTGCGCAGGTCAACAAAGCTGTCGAGAACACCATTGAACGCTTGAAAATTTTGACCAGTGGTCATGAAAATTGCCCTGTTCCGGAAAATGCTGAACAATTGGTGGTGTGGTGGACAATGCCACCCCCTGATCATTCCTCTTCCTGAGGCGGTCTCTGGAATCGTACGTTTCCTGGTAGTTGGACTTGTCCTGGTCCACTGAATTTGTTTGGCCTGGCACTGTACGCAGCGGCGAAAAAGAGTCCGAGTCCAAAGCCAAACGGTACACCCGTCACCAACCGGAGGAATGCTGTGGACTCACGGTCTGTAAGAAGTTGGGTAAATCCATCCAATGCCAACGGAACAACGCAGATGAGACCAGCAGCGATGAAAACCATGGTTCTGCGATTTGAACGGTAAACGGGTTGGAGTCTGTCATCTGGTAGAATTGACAAAAATGTATCTCTGATTGTCCAACGGTTAACACCTCGCCTTGAGTAAATGAAGCCGCCCAAAGCAAGCCCTGCAAATATTCCGACATCTCGTACACAGACAGGCATTTGATTTCCATTAACTACCCACGATCGTTCGTGTTTGTTGTGACAATTCAGGTCGCCAAACGCATAGATTGATGCACTGTAAATATTCAAATCCGTCCATGTAAAGTTGTATTCGTTTTCCTTGTGGAAATCCAGCACATTGGCTCGGCCAGAGAGTTCGCCAATTGTACCCGATTCAACAAGCGCTGGCGCAAGGAAAAAAGAAGCGAGAAAGAAAAAGCTGATTCCCCCTATCCATAGGCCCACCTTCTGGTCCCTTGTCCTAGACTCTAGACCGTTTCGCTCCATGAAATGACTAGACAAAGGAATGTTTTAGTTTTTTATTTATCGACGGGTTCTTTTCGTTAAGCTCCATCCACGTAACATGGCGGAGGCTTCAACCGAACCCGTGGGTTTGTGGCTCGGTCTACAAGCAGGGGCTTTCTTAGGCCTCTATTTTGGGTTCAGTCTTGCTCTTGTATCTGCGTTAACAAACCCTGAGGAGTTGTTGCGAATCGTTTACCTCATCACCTTTTTCCCGCTAGTGGGTGGAATTCTTCTCGGTCCATTTTTAGCAAAGAGAGAGCGACCAGTCACATCCAGCACGCCTCCGATTCAACGCACATTGGAAGCCTTGCATGGGATGGATGAAGGTCGGGGGAAATGGAGAGCCCTTAGCCACGTACGCAGCGATGGGAGAACGGTTCGAATCGACCTTCATGACTCAAGTCGAGTTGAGGAAATTCTACGCCTTACAACCCCTCTAACAGATGAGTTTCCGATACGATACATGGTTGGACGAGGTGTTGGCGGAAGCAGGCAACCTGAACTACGAGCAAACGTTCTGTCGATATTGGACCAAGCGTTTCCGAAAACGCGCCAATCAAGGTATACCTCAGCAATCGAAATTGCACCGGAGTTACCCGAAAAATTGCGGAATCAGCGCAAGCGAGTCAACATGCTTCTTGCGATTTTCTTGCCGATTGCAAGCTTCCTCGGATGGCTTGAAATGAGATAAACGGTCTGTCGATTCACTTATTTTGAAGAACACTGAGTATTGTTTATGCGGGAGGTATCCTTCTTTTGGCGGAGTGACCGCCTCGAGAGCATTGGTATCGGCCCCGTTCTGAAGATTGCTGACCGCATTGAGTTTCTTTCGTACATCAAACGAGTCCCGAAAGACATCCGATGTTTGTTTAAGTTTCATCTCAAAAAAGGGAAAACAATCGATGATCTTCGAACCGTGGAATCTCTAGAAGTGCTTGAAATCGTTCAGGAATCCGAAGTACCGGATGAAGGTCACCTCGTTATTTGCAAAATTATTCACCCTGTCCCATCTCTCAATGCTCGAACCAACGGAACGTATGCAGTAGCGGGTTCAAAANTCGATGAGGATGGATTGACCTACATCATACAAGGGTCGTCGTTGAAGTTACGNTTGTTGTCAGGTGTTCTCCGGCTCATGGCAAAACCTGATCGAATAAGCGCCAGGACATTAAAACTCACTCCACAGGAACATGACTCTGTTCTAACTGAAAAGCAGCTTAAACTTGCGAAGTTTGCATATGATCGAGGTTACTATGACCTGCCAAAACGGATCAAGATAACGGAACTTGCAGAGCAACTCGGCCTCGCAAGAGCAACAATCTCAGAACACCTCACCAAGATTGAGGGAATTTTGATGGACGATATGTTCTCATCGATGACAGATGTTCGTTTGACTGCAGAACAGGCGCGTACAATTGTCGAAACAATGGAAGCAGACATGGAGCAGACCGATGCATACCAAATTGAATCCTTTGCAGGTCTAATTAACCGGATCAAGGAAAACATTGCTGATGAATTGCCGCAAGATAACGAAAATACCCCAGNCTTTGATGCGAGCGAACATCCAGAAGAGATTCTCAAACGTATCCAAGAAGACATATCCTGATTCGCTCATGTTTTTATGAGTCAATGTGTTCAGGACCTTATGGAGGAGATGAAACAACTTCTCGATAGGATTTCTGATTCGGGAATTGAAGTCCCTCAACCCGTGCGTGAAGCAATGTATGTGCTCCACCTCGAACAGTTCACAACCTACGATTTTGATGGTTTCTTTCACGACCGACCCGTTGTTTTCATGGAAACCGAAAAAGGTGGAGTCAAAACCATCTCCGCCCCTCATATGATTGTTACTTTACTTCATNACCTTGAGTTAAAAGAAGGGCAAGAAGTCCTTGTTGTCGGCTCAAAAGGAGGCTATATCGCTGCACTCATCGCTAGCATTGTTGGTGAACATGGTCGCGTTATCCTCATCGACCCTTCGGCTGAAATTATCCGCCACACTGCGAACGCTCTCGCGGGTTGGCCAACCGTCGACCTCCGGCAAGTTGAATCAATCGATGTAGCCCCAATTGAACTGCCCGGCGATTTGAGCAGAGTCTTGATTACAGGAAGTGTTTCATCCGTACCAACATGGATGGAAGAGAGAATTTCGGAAGGTGGATTCGTCATTGCTCCAATCGGTGATGTGCATTCCCAAGAACTCATGAAAATTGAGCGCCAATTTGATGACCTCCACCCAACATCTCTCGGTCCAGTCTCATTTGGACCGGTGGACATTGTTGAGAGTGAGCCGCAACCTTTGTCTGCCGTTGAAATCGCTGATTTGATTGAAACACTCATCGAGACATGCCATGAGATGGAACTCTGTGAAGCGGAAGAACTTCAACAACTTGGAACTATTTCCGATGAATTAAGAGCCATGCAAGAAGCCGAAGAGGCAGATTTAGAGGCATTCATCACTGCAAATATGCAACACTTTGTCCAATTGTGGCCCATGATTCAGTTGATGTTTGCTCCAACCCTTGCTCGCCCGGGTGATTATGATCAAAATGATGANCATGGGTTCCATTTCGATGAATTCAAACCTTGAGGTCATATTATGGCAGCAAGCATACAATCCGCCATTGCAAAGTTGAAACACAAAGATGTTCGACAGCGTCGACGAGCTGTGAGAATTCTCTTCGATTCTGATGCGNATGAGAGCGTTGANGCGTTTTCCATTTACCTTGATGATGATGATGTCTGGTTTCGCAACAAAGCGATTGAGGCCTATCGGCGTTGGGCCCCGAAACATGCACCGCACTTGCTTGAAGATCTTGCAAACAGAGACGACATTGATGGTCACCGATGTGTTGCTGCCGTACTCGACGCAATCCCGGATTCAAAACAAGCAGCAACCCTTTCCCGGCTCTTGTTGGACAGCAGTGATGACGTGGTCGTTCGACGAGCTGTCAATCAACTCATCTCTGCAAAGGAAGCGACAAATATGGAGCTACAAAGATTCCAATCATCGGAAGATCACGTTGTTCGCTCCTACGCAACGGCTGTGAATTCTCGGGTCTCCGAACTTCTTCAGAGCTTGCAAGATGCTCATCCTGATGTTCGTCGTCAAGCCGCCTCATCCTTNTTGAAAATGGAATTAAATGATGTTGATTCGAAGGCCTTACAGTCTGCTATTGAGCATGATGATGCCCTGTGGAAACTCGCAGTCCCAATTGCCCTTGAACATAAACACCCTCACCTCGTCAATCTCATGTTGAGAAAGGATAAATCCCAGCGGAGGTTCCTTGTTCAATCCCTAAAGGATGCAGTAAGTGATGCTGACGATTCCCGCCTTCGAATGCTAATCGACTCGGACGGTAGTTCCATTGTGGCTCGATGGTTGGTTGGCCGAAACGATGCCAAAAGCGATGAATTGCGCCATGAATTATTGTTTGATCAACGTGTTGATAGCATCGATAAATCGAGATTGCTTGAACGACTCTTGCATCGACAACAAGAGCCAGCAATCCAAACCCTTGCCAAGAAATTGCTTGATGAATCAAAGGATGAACTCGTCCTGAGTGCAGCACAGAACCTATACACCTCATAGAGCAACCCGTGACCATGACAAGTTCAAATGTCGTCTTCAAGGTCGACGCAACCGACGCCGGTGATCAACGACTGAGTGTACAAATCGAAGTGAGTGCACCGTTTACATCTCCATCTCTTCAGCTGTCCTTTCCACGATGGGTGCCTGGTTCGTACTTCTTGCGTGAACCGATTCAGCACGTCTCGCACTTGGAAGCATTTGATGAAAATGGAAAAACCCTCAATGTCATGAGAAAAGATGTTGATTCAATCGTAATCAAAGGCATCCAGTCTGTTGAAAAAGTTCGTATCTCTTACAAACTGCTTTGTGTGGACAACACCGTTCGATCAAACCACTATGATGAAACCCATCTCCATTTGATGCCTCCGTTCACTTGGTTCCTACCAACCTCTGGCATCGATTCAAGCCGCATGGATTTGCCGCACAAAGTCGAATTCCTCTTGCCGGAGGCGTGGAATGTTTCGACACAGATGGATCAAGTCCACTCGCAGAAGAAAGGCTCCTTGAAACTTCATACCTTCTCAGTTGAACACAGAGATGCACTTCTCGATGGCATCGCAGAGTGCAATTCGAACGAAATCCACAAGTTCGTGGTTGGAGGGCGGAACCATTCGCTGCACTACTGGGATGCAGGAGGGAACGTGCCCAACGAAGTTATGTTAAATCGATTCATTAACGACATGAAAAACATCATCTCTGAGCACCATGCACTCTTTGGACCGCTAAAGGAACCGTACCACACCATTCTCCACCTCACCGATGGAGGTAGAGGTGGACTCGAACATACAAATTCGCAAACATCGATGGTACCACGCACCTCTCTTCAACCAGGACATGTTGAAGATTATCGTGACTTGGTGAGTCTGTTTAGTCACGAATACGTTCATCAATGGAACGTCAAACGATTGCGACCAAAACGATTCCTAGATTACGATTTACAGCGGGAGGTCAACACAGATTTGTTNTGGTGGTTCGAAGGTGCTACCTCATGGATTGGCGACATCTTGTGCTTGCGTTCAGGGGCTTGGAGCGCCGAAGACTACTTCGCAGACATGAAGCGTAAGCTCAAACGACACCATACACGAAGCGGCTCGTCTTGTCAAGCACTCTGTGAGGCGAGTCACGAGGCATGGATTCACCTCTATAGAGGTCATGCTCATTCGAGAGAAACGCAAATCTCATACTATCTCGAAGGTGAATTAACCATGTTCGCTTTGGATGCTGAACTCAGGAAACGATCCAAAGGAGAGACCGGAGTTTGCGATTTGATGAAACTCTTGTANGAAAAACACAATATCTACGTTGAAGATGAATCATCAAGAGGCGTTCANTACAATGATATTCGCAAAGCACTCACCTCTTTAACAGGNGGNCGGCGGCTGGGCTCATTCCTCGATGCGGTTACNAAGNGAGCAGGTAATCTCGATTTGAACAGGGCGTTTTCACATTTTGGATTGGATTACAAACCCTCGGANGAACCAAAGCGTAAACAAGGAACTGAAACAGTGGTTTGGGAAAATTTTGCTCAAGGCTGGCTCGGGGTTCATGTTCGCTCGCAAGGAAACAAACTCAAAGTTACAAGCCACATGCAGGATTCACCAGTTCGCGAACACTTGCAGGTAGGTGACGAAATTGTCGCCATCGATGGAATTCGTATCATCAATGCGGAGCAGTTGAAATCTAATCTTAGGGGTAAGGTTGGAACGACAGTTCGTGTNATGTATGCNCGCAATTCAGTGATGCATGATAGTTTGCTAAATGTATCGCTGGAACCCAATTATCCAACCATTACGACCAGTGATGGAAACCGCCTGTGGAAATCTACGATTCGTTCTCGACAGGCTGACTCGGCGTAAGCAGTGAGAGTCTCTTGAGCGATACATGGATTGGCGGNAGGTAATCCGAGATGCGATGTCGCGTAGTTTTGGGCGGATAGAGATCTGGGGAGAGAGCCATATCAACGACCTCTTGCTTTGATATTGATTCGAGTTCAGAGGCGGGCCACAGTTCAAGTTCAACGGTATCATCATCGAGGTAATCGATGCACACAACAGGAATTCGAGCGAGTTCCAAACGTTGAGCGACCGCAAAGCGATGATGTCCATCAAGTATGGTTCCCGTGGCTTTGTCTGCGATGAGTGGTTTGGTGAAACCGTCCCATTTCAAGGTCATTTCAAGGAGTTTTTCCATGTTCTTTGGCTTGATTTCTTCATGTGCTTTGAGCCATTCAACAGGGACCAGCCGCACATCACCTTCATCCCAAGACATACCCCTACCAACCAAATCCACAGGATAATGCTTTGTCTTGTATCAACACGGAAGGATGAGTGTCGAGCATGGACCCTGTACGCGGAATGGAAGAATTACCCCTTCTTCCAGCATTCTCTGATATGGTTCAACATCTTCCTGATAGCCTGATTGAGATTCTTCAATGGTTTGAAGATCAAAATTCGCATGTTTGGATTGTTGGTGGAGCAAATCGTCACGCCCTCTTGGGCACAAAAATACTCGAGTATGATCTCGCCACAACGATGACTCCCCTTGAAATGAAAGCCTATCCAGACACAATTCCAACTGGAGAGAAATACGGTACCATTACATTNCGAAATCGTGGAGAACATTATGAAATCACCACACTTCGAACAGAATCGGGATACAACGATGGCCGGCGGCCAGATGAAGTTGAATGGGGAGATTCTCTTCGTGTGGATTTATCTCGACGGGATTTGACGATGAATGCAATCGCTGTTGATGTCTCAAAAGANACGTATTACGATCCTTACAACGGTTGCAAAGACCTGCAGCAGAAACGAATTCGATCCGTTGGAGATCCTTCAAAGCGACTTTCTGAAGATGCCTTACGCATTCTACGTACCTACCGATTTATGGATCAAGGGAAAGCGGGAATCTGGTGGCCTGATCTGAAACTTGCCGCCGCTTTGCGTCAAACAAAGCCAATGCTTGGACGCATCGCATCTGAGCGTATTTGGTCTGAATTCAAGCGTATTCTACTCGGACAGCATGCTTCGGAAATCGTTCAACGGATGGCTGATGATGGTGTGTTGAAGCAGCTCTTTGGCATTGATTGGATGCAAGACGACATCCGTATCCAAGCGCTCAATCATATCGAAGGAGAGGATGTCATCGATCGTTTGTTGATNTTGATGAGGGATTACAACCTCAACGATTGCGAACGTCTNTCAAAAAGCCTCAAACTTAGTAGTGCAGAGAAGAAAAATCTTCTTGCTCGTCATTCAGTCATGGGGCACCTTCCAGATGATAGGGATTCAGCGATGCGAGTTTATGCAGTTTCAGTCGGTGAATGGGTGCATCAACACTTGCGCTTGGAAAAAGTTTTGACCCAGCTTGGCCAATTCGCACATTATGACGAAAACGATGTTCAGCAACGTATCGATCGGTTAGCAAAGCTCAATGTTCATTTTCACGCCAAACCTCTGGCAAGTGGCGAGTACATCATGCAGCANACCAACATCTCGCAAGGCCCGAAATTAGGAGCACTGAAAGCATGGCTGTTCTATGAACAAGTCGCCCGAGATCTCCAATCAATCGATGACATCGATACGCTTCTCTGCACGCTTTCATGGCAAACAGAAGATACCACAAGTTGGCCAAAACTTCAATTCCCCTGACCTTGTAGTCAATTCGTACCGAGAAGGTCTGGGACGTGGGTAAATGTCTGTAAAAGAAGTGCTCAAAGGAAAAATGGAACAACATATTCGAGAAATGGTATCAACAAATCCCATGATTGGTCAGTTGAACACGCAGTTCACAAATTGGCTTCTCGGTTCCGGGTTAACCGGAGCGGAAATCATCAAGATGATTGACACAAACATGGACGCAGTCATCCAACCGCTTGAACTCTCACAAGCTCTTGAGAAAACAACGGGCACACAACCTCCTGGTTGGGTCATCAATGGACTGATGTCTGTTCTAGACATGGATAAGGACGGAAACGTTACTGTTGCNGATTTACACACGTACTTCGAAACCATTGGACTTCCGAGTGGGATTGAAGAGGCACCTGCAGAGCCGGAGCCCGAGCCNGAGGAAGACGAATTCGACAGTCTAAGACAAGAATTGGAAGAAGAAGCGAGAAAACANGCAGAAGAAATCATTCGCCAGCAGGAGNCTGAAAAACAGCGNCTCATCGAAGAACAGCAAGCCAAAGAGGCTGCAGAACTGAAGGCGGCTGAACAAGCAAGACGCGAAGAAGAGGCTGCAAAATCGAAGCCAGTACCAATTCTTCTCGAAGAGGACGGAACCGNGGTTAGCCATGAACGGTTTATTCAACAACTTGGAGACATGAAGCTCAGCAGTGAACGCCGTAATGCAATNGCGCATTCACCAACACAGTCATGTGAAATACAGATCATCTCTGTCGAGAAAACCCTTACTGGGAAGGGATCGATGAAGGACGGTGTGACCGTGGTTGGTAAACTAAGAGGTGAACAGGACATTGAAATCGAACTCAGGCTTCCATCTGACGCAGTNGATCAGGCCATGTCGTTTAAGCCNAATCACGTCATCGAAGCTGAGGCTCAAATATCGGACTGGAATGCTGGCCGTAGACGAGCGGTGCTTGATGCAACAAAATTCGACTACCTATAGTAGGCTTCGAGCAACCACAATGCGTTGGACTTCTTGAGTACCTTCGTAGATTTGTGTAATCTTTGCGTCTCGGAAGAAACGTTCAACAGGGAATTCCTTGGTGAATCCGTANCCGCCATGAACTTGAATTGCACGCTCTGAAACCCACATTGCGGTATCACCAGCGTAGAGTTTTGCCATGCTCGCTTCTTTTGTATGTCGTGGGCCATCGTGCTCGTAATGTTGTTGTTTCGTCCAAGAAGCCTTGTAGACCAAATGCCGAGATGCATCAATTCTGGTAGCCATATCTGCGAGAATCCCCATGATCATTTGATGATGTGCAATCGGTTTTCCAAATGCTTCACGCTCGTGTGCATATTTCAGCGAGGCTTCGTAGGCTCCTTGGGCGATACCGAGTGCTTGCGCAGCGATGCCGATACGAGAATTGTCGAGCGCATTCATTGCGATTGGGAAACCATTGCCTGCTCCTTTGATGACGTTTTCAACGGGAACTTTGCAGTTTTCCAAAACAAGCGTGCATGTATCGGATGAGCGAATACCAAGTTTGTCTTCTTTCTTACCGACTGAAAATCCTTCAAAAGACGAATCGACAATAAATGCTGTAGTTCCTCCGTGCCTTTTGACACCGTAATCGGGGTGGTCGACATCCTTAGCAAACAACACGATGATCTCTGCTTGGGCGCCGTTGGTAACCCACATCTTCTCCCCGTTGAGAAGATAATGTGTTCCGTCTTCGGAGAGCTTTGCTTTGCAGGACATTGCAGCAGCATCCGTTCCGGCTCCTGCTTCAGAAAGTGAGTATGCACCTACATCTCCTTCAGCGAGCCTNGGAAGATAGGTTTCTTTCTGATAATCATCTCCGTGGAGAGCGATGGTTTTTGTACAGAGCCCCACATGAACACAGAACATGACAGAGAAAGAAGGATCGACTCGAGCCAACTCCTCAACGATGATCGATTCCGATATGTCATCCACCGGCATGCCTCCGTATTTTTCTGGAACGGTCACGCCTTGCAAACCCAACTCAAGGAACTGTTGCCACTCTTCAGAGGGCGGTGTCTGCGTCTTGTCCCGGTGCTCTACAGTCGGTGCGAGAACCGTTTCAGCGAAATCGCGAACCATCTCTCGAATCATGTCTTGTTCATCGGTTGCTTTGAAGTCCATGCGCTCACCAAATGCANCTAGGAAAGGCTCTCACTTAATGGATGTGCTATGGCCATATCACTGTAACGTTAGCGATGGTTCATATAGGAGATGTTTGAGCCGCGTATAGGTGACATAACTTGGACGAAGAAGTCGTTGAATTTAATATCGCACACAACCGGAAGTACTCGATTGACCACCTGTGGTATCAGGAAAAAGATGATGAGAAAATTATGGTCGGAATCAGCGAATTTATGGGCGTTGAAATAGGAGAAGTCCTCCGGGTCATTCTCCCACAAGCAGAAACCGTTGTTGATGAAGGGCAAGACATGTTTTCGCTCTGGACTGCTGACGAAAAGATCGCTTTCACCGCACCTTTCTCTGGAACAATAACAGAGGTGAACGGAGAGGTTGAAATCAATCCTGATCTCGTCAATGAGTCCGCATACGATTTGGGCTGGATTTTGGTTCTTCAACCGTTCCAATTCGACATGGAAAATCTCCTAGAACCGGATGAATATGTCGAGTACCTCTCCGAACTCTAAGCAATGAAGTGGAAACATGTCCGAATCATTGCAACGGTTGAAGGAGTCACTNCTCGCCGCTCCGGTTATTTGGAAAGGAGAATATCCTTACTTCATTCATCCATTAACCGATGGAGTCCCTCGCCTCGACCCCTCTGTCCTCACTGCTGTCGTAAAAATCATTGAAACATCAGTTGAATGGCAATCAATCGACCTTATCCTTGGTATTGAGGCGATGGGGCTTCCACTTACCAGCCCTCTTTCAATGAGAAACAATCGTCCTCAAGTCGTCGTTCGAAAACGCTCGTATGGACTTGAGGGGGAAGTTGCAATCGACCAATCCACCGGCTACTCCAAAGGGGCAATGTACCTCAATGACATCAAAGAAAACGAGCGCGTACTCATCGTCGATGACGTGCTGTCCACCGGGGGAACGCTTGATGCGATCATCCAAGGTGTTGAAGCGATTGGTGCAGANATCCAATCTGTGATTGTTGTTGTCGAAAAAGGCCCAGGACTTCAGAAATTGCGAAAAAAGTATCCTCACATTAAAATCTCATCCATTGTTCGACTTGAAATGGATGAAGGGAAAGTTGTCCTTCTCGATGAGGTGATTTGATGGATTTAGACAGGCATGACTTCCAACTTGAGGAACTCATAGAGCGCATTCAAAAGAACGACAACCGGCTCGTAGCACTTCAGGTTCCAGAGGGTTTGAAGATGCAGGCATTGGAGATGATGGATGAAATCGAGTCGGGATCTGGGGCGAAAGTTGTCCTTGCAGCTGACCCCTGCTACGGCGCATGCGATCTCGTCCATGATAAGATGAAGATGATGGGGGTTGAGTTGGTTGCACACATGGGCCATTCACAAATGAACATCGATTCCGGAATGCCTACCCAATTTATTGATGTCACGTACGATGGCGATCCTGAACTTGCGCCTGTACTTCCGATGCTTAATGCGCACCTGCAAATTGCAAAGAAACGAATGGCCGAACAGACTACAAACGAGATGACTGAGAAAGAGGCGCAAGAACGATTTATGGACGCAGTCGGGCGAATGACACCACTCAAAGATACAAAATTGGGATTGGTTGGAAGCATTCAACACTTGCACCTCCTTCCCGAGTTCCATGACCGTTTAGAACAAGCTGGTTTTGACGTCACAATTCCGATGGGCGGGGCACGCCTCACATTCCCTGGGCAAGTGCTCGGCTGCAATTATTCAGGCGATGATGACACCATTGGGCATTATCTCTTCCTCGGAAGTGGTGATTTTCATCCGATTGGCTTGGTACTCCATACAGGAAAGCCGCTCGCCATGCTCGACCCTTATTCCGGTGATGCAATCGAGATGTCATTTGAACGAATCGAGCGCATTCTGCGTCAACGATTCGGTTTGATTATGTCCTCGATGGACGCACAAACGTTTGGAATTCTCATCGGGGAAAAACCGGGACAGATGCGAAGAACTCTCGCTTTACGAATGAAGCGGTTGCTTGAGAAACACGGCAAGAAAGGTTATCTTCTCGCTCTCGAACACGTGGGTCCTGAATTAATCGATTTTTATCCGGTTGATGCGTTCGTTAACACTGCTTGCCCTCGTATTGCGATCGATGATGCGGTCAAATACGCTAAGCCCCTTCTTACTCCGTTTGAGCTTGAAGTTGCCCTTGGAGAAAAGAAATGGGAACTTGGATATCAATTCGATGAAATTCCCTAAACTTTGAATGTTTTTCGCTCGAGAGCGAGCGAGTGTTCAAGAACGGTTGGCACCAAGATGCAACCAGCATGAGCGACTATCTCGACCGAATTGGTTCAGGATTTATCCTCTTGAACCCAGACCCTCTGGATTTTGATTACATTCCGGAAGTCATGGTTGGTCGAGAAACAATTCAAGAAACACTGGCTGGAAAATTTCATTCTATTGCCCATCCAAATGGGAGTGCGAACGTTGTCATAACCGGACCTGTCGGAAGTGGAAAAACCCTACTTGCTCGTACGTTTTGTCGTGATATCAAACATCATCTAAGAAACAAGCGCCCTCTGATGAGCGTTCACATCAATTGTCGAAATGCCACAACCAATGTTCGAGTTGCACAACGCATTGTTCAATCCCTGGACCCTGGTCATCCTGACCGTGGCCTTTCAATGGGAGAATTGTTGAGCAGTCTCAGGAAATTGTTGAGAAACAATGGTCGTCATCTGATCATCGTTTTGGACGAAGTCGATCACCTCTTGAGGAAGTCTGGAAACGATCTCATCTACCAACTACTGCGTATTGATGAAGATCAAGACGGTAGTGGGACACTTTCACTTATCCTCATCAGCCAAGAACAAGTGCTCGACGTTCTTGAAAACGCAGTTATTTCTCGGTTTGGTCACACCAATCATATCCCTGTCCCTCCATACGACATGAAAGGGCTTCTTGCCATTGCTCATCAACGCGCAGATGCTGCTCTAAACCCAAGGTCTTGGGATGGAGAAATTCTGAAACTTATCGCAACATCTGCCGCTCCGTCGGGGGATGCTCGGCAGGTGATTGAATTGCTTGGAGCTGCGGTTGAACATGCTGAATCCGATGGCCAGAAGAGCATCTTACCTGAACATGTTCAGACCAAGGCAAGGGATGTCCCTCAAGTAATGCCGGAAGATGTTCTTGACGAGTTGTCGGGTCATTCGATGTTGGTCCTTCTCGGTATTTGTCGAAGGCTACGAAAATCTGAATTTATGACGAGTAAGGATGTTGAGTCAATTTATGCCGTCATCTGCGAGGAGTATGAAGTCAAACCTCGCAGCCACACAACCGTTTGGAAATTCCTGAAACACATCGAGGGCCTGAACATTATTGCAACCCGCGTAGATACGGTTGGAGAGGGCCGTGGCCGGACGACGCACATCTCAATGCCACATGCTTTACCGATGGATGTTGCATCTCGAATTGAAGGACGAGTCGCACGGAAACTGAAACGCTGATGAACAAATAGCATGCGGTGAGGCTAAATAGGGGTCGTTTGTCGCTAAGTTGCTAGAGGAATGCACCATGGCTGATGGAAATTCATTTGTTGCAGTGGTCAATGATGCCACAACCAAGTTGACCCGTACCACAAAGAACGGCAAGGAGAAGACATATTCCCCCTCCTACAAGACGGTTATTTCCGGAAACAACCATGCTCAGTTGCTCGGTAAGAAAATCGGCGATGTTATCGACGGTATCTTTGTCGGTGAAGGTGAATCGACCTTGACTGGCTACAAACTCGAAATCACAGGCGGATCGGATAAGACAGGAACACCAATGCGTCGAGACCTTGATGGAGGATCTCGTCAAGCAATCCTTGTAACCGCATCGACCGGTTTCAAAGGTCACAGCCTTGTCTCAAAGACAAAGAAGGGTGAAAAGAAGCGTTTCCGATACAAGCCAGAGGGTATGCGTAAGCGACGAGTGTTCCGAGGAAACACTGTCACGCAAGATACACGACAAATCAATCTCAAGGTTGTTGACGCCGGAAACATCGGCCTCGACAAATTGCTCGGTGAGGAAGAAGCTGCAGCGGAGTGAAACCCGAGAGGGTTGAATCGGTGAACGAGGAGGAATGGAAGCATGGCACGAACGCTTCCATCCCAACCTGAAGTCAACATCGGCTTAGTTGGTCACGTCGATCACGGTAAGACAACACTTACTCAAGCACTTTCGGGTGTTTGGACGGACACACACTCCGAAGAACGCCGTCGTGGTATTTCAATCAAGCTTGGTTATGCCGATACAGCATTCTACAAGACGAGTTCAGAGCAATACTATGCAACTGGACGCCATCCCGAAGGTAAAAAAGACGTTGAATCCGAACTCCAACGGGTTGTCTCGTTCGTTGACGCGCCTGGTCACGAGACACTGATGGCAATCATGATTACTGGTGCATCGATTATGGACGGTGCAATGTTAATGGTAGCGGCTAACGAAAAATGCCCTCAACCACAGACACGAGAGCACCTAATGGCGCTCGAGATTGCTGGAATCAAGAACATTGTTGTGGTTCAAAACAAGATTGATCTGGTTTCAAGAGAGCGCGCGATGGAATCATACAATGAAATCAAAACATTCCTCAATGGAACAATCGCCAAAGAAGCGCCAATCATTCCTGTTTCAGCCCACCATGATGTCAACCTCGATATCCTTATTCAGGCAATTGAAGAGACCATTCCTACCCCAAATCGAGATTCTGATGAACGAGCAGTCATGCACATTGCTCGTTCATTTGACGTGAATCGACCAGGCACTAGGCCAAGTAAACTAATGGGCGGGGTTATTGGTGGATCAATCGTTGAAGGTACCTTCCGTGAGGGAGATAAAGTCATCATCGGACCAGGGCGAAAAATCGAAAATGGGAACAAATCACACTGGGAGCCCATTGAAACAACCATCACCAGCATGCAAGGTGGAGGTGGAAAGCGTGACGAAATGACAGCTGGAGGTTTGTGTGGATTTGGTACGCTTCTCGACCCATCGATTACAACTGCTGATAATCTCTCCGGACAAGTTCTAGCCAAGGACGGTGAACTTCCAGAAGTCCGTACGGAGTGTTCCATCGAAATCAATCTCATGAAAAACATGGTCACAGGTGATGATGGACAACCAGATACGATACACCCTCTTCGAAACAACGAGATGTTGATGATCAACGTTGCCACCTCAACCTCCGTCGGTATTGTCAAAGGCGTAGAAAAGGGCAAAGCAACGCTGCACCTTCGCCTCCCTATCTGTGCGGATCAGGGTCAGCGAGTCTCACTCTCGCGACGAGTTGGTGCTCGATGGCGACTCATCGGACATGGAACGATACAATGAGGTGAAAGCTTGGGCGACGTGCTCATTGATGCATGTGGTTGGGTCGCACTCGTCGATGGTGGGTTTAACATTGATCTAGCCCTATCGCAGATAATTGGACCTCCTCACTTCATTCTGATCGATTTGGTCCTTGAGGAACTTGAGGAAATCGACGCAAATCGCCCTCGAAATAGAAATCTCATGCTCAATCTTTTGAGACAGCGCTCAACAATGATTGAACATCCAGAAATGCATACGGATGATGCTTTGATTGAATTGTCACGAGGTCAGCAATTACCAATCCTGACAGTGGATGCGAATCTTAAGCGCCGGGCTTTGGAAGAAGGGATAGGCATTCTTGAGATTGTAAAAGGCAAAAACATTCGTCTTGTTAACGGTCTATAGACAAGAAAACGCTGCATTCTGATAATCTAAATAGTTCTCTTTAAACATTAAATTCTATATTTTCCATAAATCGTCGGTGATTGTATTATATAACCTCGCATTTGTAATAACCCCATGGCCGCCGGTGAGGATTCCAAAAACGGGGTTCTTCATGAACCACTCCGAGAGAAACTAATCGAACTTGGGGCAAATGAAAATACTGCAAGCGTTCTTCTGTGCCTTCACTACCATGGTGCAGCAACGTCGAAAGATCTGCAACTCCACTGTGACATTCGTCAGCCTGACGTCAGTATTGCGATTTCAGAGCTACGAGAAATGAACCTTGTCCACTATTCACCCCGGTCAGAGATATCTCGCGGCCGGCCGGCACACATCTACAGGCTTCGAATGAGTTTAGAACAGTCGATTCTACCGTTCGTTAACAAAGCGAGGAAACGAGCAAAAGAGATCCTTATTGAGGCTGATGCAGTGCATGATATGGTACGCAATGTTGAACAAACTGCCGACCATTCGTTCAGGGCAGCGTGAACAACACATCGTCACCGTGTCCATCGAGTAAGCGTAATTTTACTCCAGCATCAATCCAAGCATGAGCGTAATTTATTGCTCCAAATGCTCGAATAAGGTCGCCTTGTTTGAGGAAATATTGTGCGTCATGTGCGTAATCATCTGCCATCGAAAGCAACGTATTGAGCATCAATTCTTGTTCCGGTGTTGAGGCCAGAGGCGTTGCCTTACCCCTCGCTTTTTCCGTGATACTGAGATAGTGTTTGACACGTTCGACTGTGAGAGTTTGATCAGGATTCAAACGAATCACCTCCTTTCTGTCTACGCAAAAGCCTCTGTACATCCTCTTTTCGCCCGAGAGATTCGTAAAGTTCGATGGCTCTTGATAATCGGCCTTCATCTTCGGCTGCAAGTGCCCTTTGGAACAATTGTCGACGCTCATCCCAAGACCGAGCGAGTTTCGCATCCGCAGCCTCTTTTTGTCGGTGGCGGCGTTGTTCTTCAGCGAGGTGAGGAGCAACCCACCTGCGAACCAAACCATCTCGACGGCATGTGACCATCGAATTTGGACCAAGGCGAATTAGTAAATCTCCAAGGTTCATGCCTTCTCCTATCCGTACTTCTTCGCTTTCTGAACTCATGTGATCGAGGTGTCCTTCGATTCCCAGCACCCACCATCCATCGGCCGCTCGGGTTGCAACGAGCGGTTCCAATGATTCAATTTCAATTCGTTCAAGAGCATCCCAGCCGTACGGATGAGGTATGCCATCCCAAAGTTGGCCGTCAGCTGATTGTAGGAGCATGTGTCCATCGGTGAGAGGAGAAACCCAACTCCACACTGTTGCGTCCACAATACGGCGTTTGTCTTGTTGAGCTATTTGACCACAGTATACGACACCACTTGCATCTTGCCACAAAAGGTGTTCTCTGTCCAGCCATCCAATCAAACGACGAACAACACCGGATTGAATACGCCGAATTCCGATTCCGTTTGCATCAAAGAGATGCAAATTACCATCACGTCCTGCCAACACCCAACCACCACCTGGACGGTTGAGCAGTTGCAAGAAGCCTCCTGGGCTCGAACGTCCTTCATGAACCAATGAACCATCAACTGTGTTGAGGAGATAAAACGCATGCGCTGCTAGGACACCAATGCGGCCATCAGCATTGCAAATCGCATGCACTTTGAATGGCATACTTCGTTCCCACTGAATTTCATTTGCCTCATTGAACAACGTCAATTTGAGACCGTATGCGAGACAAAGATGTCCATTGACGGATTCAATTGCACTGATCCTAGCGGGTGATTGCCATGACCAACTTACAGACCATGTCATTGATCTTCACCTCCAACAATACCCCATGCAATCAATTGGGCCAGTGCAGTTCTGGTAAGTCCAAACATTCTGGAACGCCCCACCATACGGGCATGAAGAATTCCTGCCTTGTGCAGGCGATTGCAAATCTGAGAAAGACGTGCTCGTTTTATTGATAGACGCTCTAAAAGGGCTTTATCCGAGGGTGAGATGCTCCGGCTTTTGGCCTCTGCAACGACAACGGATTCAGAGGCTGTGAGCGAGCTTAGTGCAGCAATGCTGAGAACATGTTCTTCCTTTTGGGTTAGTCTTGGTCTTGACAGCGCACGTAGTTGCTCAACCAGGTTCTGCTCTCCACTCAGCTCAGCATTTGAAGGCCGTAGTACTTGGGCCAGCAAGCGAGTAAAGGTCTCGATTGTGGTTGAATCGACTGTAAAATCAACATCGGGTTGAATTTCAAACAACTCAGTCGGATCAATCTCTTCAACATTTGAGTACTGTCGATCATCGACTGATACTGTTTCTGACGCATCATCCTCTTGTCCTACGAATGGCAATTGCTCTTCAGCAGTCCAGAATGCAGTTCCTTTTTCTGTGGCTTTGAATTGACCTTCTGGGATTGANTCCAGTTCATTGTTGATGATTCTCCNTCGACTTCTTAAGCCCCCAAAAACACCTGAAAAAGGTAAACTATCCTCTGTAACATAGGCATCATCAAACCCCTGGTCTCCCTCTGACGCAGCAACTGCTTCCTGTATGTCGGGTTGTTCATCAACGGGTTCATCAAGAATTTCTAAATCGAGGTCAAAACCAGAAGCCTCAGTCATACCTGGGGTCGGTTCCCATGATTCCTCGACAGAATCAGATGGTTTGGTCGGTTCTTCTTGGAGAATGTCTTCTGCATCCGATTCAAGACTCAGCTCTTCAGATTCCTCATCGGCCTCCCAGTCTGTCATGGATTGCTCTTGGATTTGCGCCTCAGGTTGTTGATCAACGTTCGTTGGAGGCGTATAATTGCCCGCAACCGTATCTCGTAGAACCTTGATCACNGCACTAGGTTGTCCNCTTCTGCTTAGTTGGAGCAAACGTTTTGCGTCATCCGTTGACATGTTGTAGGGTTGAGAGGATGCCTTGGATATGCGNCGTTCGACCAATGCTTTGATGCCGTCTNNNTCGAGACTNGTCATGGTTCGCANTTCAAACCGTTGCANNAATTGCTCTGAGATAAGCGACTGTTGTTGTGGGTTNATTGCAAGAACAATCAATGCAGGTAGACGNTCAAAAAAGTGCAGAGAGGAGCGTAAGCATGCCTCGAGGGAAGACACNTCTGCCATNTCAGCATCAATCGTNACAAGAGGNAGCATTTGGCGAGAATCNTGGAGCATGCGACGCAAATCCTTACTCAACTTTTGATAATCATGCGGAGGTGAACCATCGATTAATTGAGCATACANGTCTTTCATCAATTCAACTCCGGGTTCGGAAAAAGCAATCCTATCNACGCTTAAGTGAAGNTTCGTTCGTGTNCCCAAGCATTGCATGAAGGACGTTTTTCCNGAGCCNAATTCTCCAACAAGCANTATGCGGTCTGCGGATTTGAAGGTTATTTTCCTCTCCAATTCCTCGAACATAACATGCCTTCCAACNAGNAGNTCGAATTCCTCNTTGTCCAGGGGATTAGAAGAAAATGGATCNTCGCTNAGTTGNGGAAAGCCAAANTCAAGCGTGTTTCNTTGCATGTCCGAGCAACTTCAACCAAGTATATGATNTTTCANGGAGNGTATGNGTTNCNTNGACCTGTTATGANACGTTAATCNAACAACCATNNGNCATNAANANCNTGNATTAACGCAACANTAACGCTNTTTTAACGCGTTAAATAAGCCGTTAATCCCGTTANTATCTTCCGATTGNTTCATGNATTACNCAACCNTCGGAGGATGTGAGGAGANGTCATGCCTGTCGATAACAGCCGCCTCAAAGGCTTCTACAAACTTGATGTTGATGAACGNAGAANCACGATTGCTGAGCTNGCAGGTTTGANTGANGANCANGTTGCTGCNCTCGCNTCAAATGGAGAACTCAACGATTCCGCCGCTGATCGGATGATTGAGAACGTCATNGGCACGATGTCCCTTCCTGTCGGCGTTGCTACAAATTTTATCATCGATGGAAAGCATTACGTCGTACCNTTTTGCCTGGAAGAATCGAGTGTCGTTGCTGCCGCNTCNAANATGGCAAAANGGTGNCATGCGCACGGTGGCTTNACTTCCAACAACGATAAACCAATCATGCTTGCCCAGATTCAACTCTTGGANATCGCAGACCANTCAANNGCGATNGANCANATTGAGGCCNANAAANNAGANTTGATGGCACTTGCAAACAGNTTACCNTCGACNATGATTCGNCTTGGAGGAGGATGCAAAGACATANCNATGCGTTCNATNGANACCCTCTCNGGNCCNATGCTCATNNTCCANATNCATGTTGACTGNCGGGATGCGATGGGNGCTAATGCAGTAAATACAATGGCGGANCTGCTNGCACCAGAACTTGAGACNATTACGAACGGNCGATCCTTGTTGAGAATTTTATCCAATCTAGCAACNGAANGGCTAGCACGNGTTNCGGCAACGTTTACTCCAGANGAAATGAGCAATACTGGNGATCGNTCNGATGGAGANTCCATNATCGAAGGCATACTTGAGGCACATCATTTTGCGATGGCAGANCCATTNAGNGCTGCNACGCACAACAAGGGNGTGATGAACGGAATCTCTGCTGTAGCGGTTGCNTGNGGGCANGANTGGCGTGCAGTTGAGGCGGGGTGCCATGCATATGTTGCATACAANCAAGGGCGATATNCATCAATCACACAATGGGAAANGGATGCTNAGGGCAATCTCANTGGGACGATTGAGACNCCAATGGCTGTCGGGATTGTTGGTGGAGCATCAAAGGTCCACCCAGTGGCTCGAGCNAATNTGNAAATTCTCGGTGTTGAATCNGCACAAGAACTGGCATCTGTCATGGCTGCTGCGGGTTTAGCACAGAANCTTGGCGCTCTNCGCGCCTTNGCGACCAGTGGGATACAAAAGGGCCACATGCGCCTNCACGCAAAGAACATGGCCGTAAGTGCTGGAGCCGTAGGAGACGAAATNGAACGTGTTGCTCAACAATTAATCACNGANGACGGACCAAAAACTCAGACGAGAGTTGCGGAGATTCTCAAGCAACATCGTTCCTAATCACTCATCCTCAAATGGAAGAGTGGATTGAACCAGGCCATCTTCGCCCACTTCTTTGAGTNCTTCAGACTCCATNCCATCGAACATACCNGCTTCNGTGACTTGCTCCCTAAACCANTTTCGCACTTTTCGCAAATCCGTATGCGGACAGCCAAANGCTTCAGAGAANCGTCGAGTTGTCGTNAANCGCCTGGTATTGCCGTCGCGCCGGCGCATNATCATGCCATGTTGGGAAAGTTCTCGAACGTAGTCGTANGCTTTTTGTCCGAGTAATTCAACCAATCGNGATTGCGGCATTGGCTGATGATAAGCAATCAACGCTGCGGCTTTGAGGAGNTTCTTTGGCATCTCTGTCTTTGTTTCTTTTGGCAGATGTTCAGCAACATTCGAACGAACCTCCATGGCCCATNTCCCACCGATTTCAACGATTCGAAGGGCTCCNCCCCTGCGTCGTTTAATCGTTCCTTGCAAGGAGGTNANTGCTTCAGAAATCTCATCTTCCTCATAGCCAAGGGATTCGGAGAGATCCTTTACAGAAAGNGANTTNCCAGAACCAAAAAGTGTGGCTTCGAGAAGAGTTTCTAATGCGAGTTCTGACACTGTATCACCTACTCTACCAACCATTCGTGNTCATCGAAATCNGNGGTTACNGTTTGNTGCTCTTCTTCGANCTTCTGTCTTGCTTTTTCCTCAGCANGGCGGGCTTTCTCTGCACGTTCTTGCAAACGCTCAGCATGCAAGANTGAGCCTGTCTTCGCNTCANNCCTCGCAACTTGNGCNTCTTGGTCTGCTTCGAGTGTTGCNTCNANAACATCTGCAAAGTTTGNCAGTTGTGGCCAGAGATCTTCAATCATGATNACATCGTTGAGTTGATTTCCTTGAGTAATGGAAGCCATGCCTTTGTGCGTNAGGAAGAGACCNGCNATGAATGAACTAACTCGAGCGTCNTCATCNTATCCTTCAGGAATNCTTCCAAAAGCAGATTCGAGGATNGGGACCAGTGTTTTGATGACCGATTTGAGAGGNACATTGCTGGAACCCATATCCACCGTTGTTTGACGTAAAGCAGTCCAACATCGCTCAATGTCNCCGTCNAGATCNTCATTGTGCATACGACCTCCAACATTGGAAATCATNTCCTCAAGTTCAATTGCNTGCGCAATACGNTTCTTCTCACGAAGNTTCTGAGCATCCGCATCATCGGCAGCATCTTTGAGCGCTGAGAGCAATTCTCCAAGCGTTACTGGGCGGCCTTCGTCCCGACGGACTCGTTCATCGAACAGGTTCTCAAGGACATCGTCTGCATTCCCTTGCAAAACCGTATTGGTAAAATGAAATTCATGATCATCGTATTCTGTTTCCCATCCAAAGTCAAATCCTGTATCCCAATCATCTTCATTGTCTTGATGCTGAATCCGATCGAAAAGGTGAGCCGCCTGGTGGTTTAGAACCTCCCATGCCATTCGGATTAAACGACCACAGGCAGGTAAATCCAAACTGTGTGCTTGCGACTTGACCCGTTTCATGAATTGCCGCAGAAACGACGTGAGATCAATGTTCCAGGCATCCAATCCCTCACTGTTTACAAGGGAAAGAACAAGGGCAACGCTACGATCAAACGGATCTTCAAGAGTCTGATGTTCTGCTTCTTCAGTCTGAGCAATCATCAGGATTCTGTCAGCATAGGCATTGATGCCTTCGAGATCATCGTCTCCACTTTGCAACAGTTGATCGATGACATCTTGTCGCAAAAACCACTGATCGAGTCCTTGCTGAATCATCTATACCACCTCATTCATCCACTTTTGGCGTCTCTTCTTCCACAACTGCCTCAGAATCCATTTCAGAAAGGGCTTCAACAAGCGCAGAACGCTCGTCAATGTCTTCGTTTGTTTCAGCAGTCCGTTCAGCAAGCGAAGTGATGCTTTCGTCTTCTTGCATGTGCTTCAACAAGCCTCCCAAACTTTGGGGTGGTGGAAGTGCTTCAGGAACAAGAGGCATTTCAGCAAGGGTTTCTTCTTCTTCCTTCGCTCGTTGTGCATTTTTTGCGACTGCAGATTCTGCTTCTTTGAGTGCTTGTTCACCCAATGCAATGGCTTGTTCTTGGTCGAAATCAATAATCCTGCGGCTGCATCCATCCCCGCCATGCGTAATTCCAATGTGATGATCAGCGAGTTGCAAGGATACCTTGCGTAATGTGACCATAATGAATTGAGCCGCCTTGCTTCGCTCGCGGCACATCTTTGCAATGCATTCTGCGTTAACGCTATCCAGATTTTGATCTACCTCATCAAAGTAGTAAAATGGACTCGGGTCGTAATCTTGAATTGCAAAAATCAATGCCAGTGCGGCGACGGACTGCTCTCCTCCTGAAAGTTGATGTCGAGTAACATTGGATGACTTGCCCTTAGGCTGTGCCCAAAGTTCAAGCCCACCCTTGAATGGCTCGTCTTTGTTCTCAAGGTACAATTCGCCCCGACCACCGTTGCTGAGCGATTTGTAGACCTTTTTGAAATTCTCATTGACCTTTTCCAAAACAGCGATAAGTCGCACCTTTCGTTGTTCCTCAAGACGTTCTGCAACATCGATGAGGTGCTTCTTTCGATCTTGAAGTTTCTTGAAATCACCTTCCATTTCTTCAAGTCGTTCCTCGACTGCATCGTACTGTTCAATCGCTCGCATATTCACGGCTCCGAACTCTTCCAGGCGACGCTCGAGACGACGGATTCGGCGATCAATATCAACAACAGAATCGAGAACGGCCCCGTCCTCCGCAGCTTGAATTCCGATGGTCTGCATCTCGGTTTCAACGTCGAATAATTCCTTCCGCTTGGTCTGAATAGTTCGCTCGAGTTCAGTGGAAAGCGTGCGATGACTTCGGGCTTGATTCGATTTCTGTACCAAGTTCGAATTAAGACTCGCACGTTCCTCCACGAGTTCAATCCGCTCATCCTCAAGTCCCTTGTTCTCTTCAAGGAATTGAGCGCGTTCTGCTTCCTTCTCTGCAAGAATTTCTGCATTTGACTCAAGGCCTTGTTTGAGAGTAGCAAGGTTTTGTGAGCGCTCTGCGACTGCCTGATCGATTTGAGAAAGGCGCTCTTTTTCACTAGATACCGTTGAAGTGAGCAAGTTCTTACGTTCTGAAATTGAACGCAGAGACACCTCTGCATTGGAACGTATTCCTTCCGCCTGCGTTCGCTTTACGGTGCATTCATGCAATCGGTCTTTGAGATGTTGTGGACTTGCATCCTCCAGAGCAGTTTGAGCACGCATACGCAGTTTCTCTGAATCTGCCACCTTTGATTCAGCCTCGTCGAGTGACTCGAGTTGTGTACTGGCCAATCCCTCCAAGCGACGAAGATCGCCCTTCAACCTCTCAACCTCACCTATGTTCTTGGAATGTGATTTCTTGAATGTTGCAACTTCTGCACGCAGTGTTTCTCGACGAATTGCTCCATCTTCATTTGCGAGTTCATTGATTTGTTGGCGCAACGATTGTTGTTCCTTACGTACATCTGCTAAAGCTGCTGAGACCGTGTCGGACATCAAACGGAGACGTTCGAGTTCGGAACTGAGACGTTCAACTTCCTTTGCTCCAGCGATGCCTCCACCAAAACTAACCGACATGCGTTGTCTTGAACCACCAACCATAGCACCTCCTGCTTCGGTAATATCGCCCCGCATTGTTACCAGGCGTACACCGCCCATGTTTTGGCGAGCAATCTCCATGTTTTGGACGATCAGCGTGTTTCGCAAGGCGAACTTGATTGCAGTATCAATTCGGGGATCGTATTCAAGCAATTCGTAAGCAAATCCGATAACGCCGGGCTTACGAGCAACCATCATAGCCTTACCACCGGCACGGCTTGTCGAGAGTTTGTTGAGAGGCAGGAATGTTGCTCGCCCGGCTTTGCGTTGGGCAAGCCAGCGTATTGCCTCAGCAGCGACCTCATCCGAGTCAACCACAACCGATGTCATTGCCCCGCCAAAGGCAGTTGCAAGCGCAGTTTCATGTTCGGATTCTATTGGAGCACATAATTCAGCAATTGTACCGATGATGCCTTTGATTTCACCACGATCTCGTGCACCAAGAATTGCGGCAGCTCCTCCAGCCATGCCTTTTGAATTTGATTTGTTCTCCAATTCCGCTCGAGCAGAGCGAAGTTGTCGCTCCGTCTCAGTCATCTTCCGTTCGACTGCGCCTGCCTCCTCGAGAAGGCGGGATTCTGCTCGTTCTGCGTCCAAAACGTCCTTGGTAAGCGAGGAACGATCGACCTTCTTCCCTCCTGAGAGTTCTTTGAATTCCGCTTCTTTTTCCTCAAGTTCTAATCTTGATTCTTCAGCAGTTTCTTGGGCTTTTGCTAGATTTGCTTCGACAAGTTCTGCCTGAGCAGCAGTACGATCGACATCGGACTGTGCTGCTGAAACTGTTTGTTTTGCATTCTCAAGGTTGGTAATGGCATCACTCAAAGCTCGATTGAGTTCTGCGTGATTTTTTCCAGAGCCTTCAAGAAGTTTCCGAACTTTTTCTTCTTCGGATTGTGCTTCACTCAGCATCTGCTGGGCTTCATCCATCTGACGTTGGCTGGTTTCCGCCTCCTCAAGCAAAGCGCTCAATGCAGCCTCTGCTTCTTGATACCGTTCAAGCACTTGTTCACGTTCTTCAGCATCGTCGACGTTCGCTTGCAGGGAATCCTCAATTCGGTCTTTGTCGCGGTCTATTTGCACCCGCAAGTCATGGATTGCTTTCGACAATCCATCACCTTCGTCACCGAGCAATGCATCGATTTGCTTTTGAATCTCCCCAATTCTGTCATCCAATTCGACCAATTTCTTACTGCCTAATTTAACCTGTCCTTCAAGCGCTGAGGCCTCTTCGATGAACCGCAACTGCTCTGCAATTTGGTGCTCCAATTCCATCCCGAGACTTGCATACATTGCTTGGTATCGTTGAGAGCGTGAGGACGTCAATTCGTCTGTGATGGACTGTGCTTTAATCGCGACTTTGCGTTCTTGTTCAAGTTCCTTAAGCCGGGTTTGCTGCTCTTCTTGGAGCATGCCAATTCTTTCGATGTATGAATCGACGCTGTCTTTTTGCTTCTTTGCTTTACGAATCTCATCGTCGTATGAGGTTACACCTGCAACACCATCGAGAACCTTGCGGCGCTCGATTGGCGTCATTCGTGCAAGCCCTGTAACGTCACCTTGAAGCACAATGTTGTAACCATCAGGGCGGGCATTTGCAGCGTTTAGAAGACGATGGAACGACTTCTGAGAAGAATCTTCACCATCAAGCAGGTAGGTCGACACGACATTATCAGAGGCAGTTAGTCGAATTAATCGGGTCATGCGGACCTCGTCGTTTTCGATTGGCAATCGGCGTCGACCGTTTGACAGCACTGGATTTCCAAAAACCAGTGTTACTGTACAGCCTCTTGCTGGTTTGTAACCCTCAGCCCCGTTGAAAATGAGTTGCTTCGTATTTTGTGCACGGATTGTCCTGGTTGATTTTGGTCCGAGAACGAATTGAATCGCGTCACCGCAATTGGACTTCCCTGACCCGTTTGGCCCAGTAATTGCAGAAAAACCACGATCGAGTGGGATGACGACTTCTCCCCGAAATGATTTGAAGTTCTCCATCTCCAACGCTTTTAGAAACATCCCAATCCCTTAACGGTCGAAACTGACCTTAGGTCGAACACCGTATGTCGAGGACATTTAAACAATCGGTTGATTATGCGTCGGAGCATATCGTTTTTGATGCCCAAAAAAAGTGCCGTTTTCATCAAACAACGCCTGTCCACCTGCATTCTTTGCAACCGGCTCCTTTGCAGAATGGACATGTTGCCCGAACTTTCGGGGAATTTCGTGTACGGAAAGGAACCAAGTGAGCATCACGATCAATAAGACGGCTTCTGCGAGCCACTCCTTTTCTTGAAGCTGACATCGAACGCGCTTTCTCATTGAAGACTTGTTGTACACGACGCTCTTTCTCGCGCTCATGCTCAAGTCGCTGGTAATTCTCCTCGAATTCAGATAATTCGTATTTTGGACCACGCATGAGCAAGGCGCCGATGATCGCAAAGAGAATCTGAACCAACCATGGCGGGAGCGGTATTGGGATGATGTCAGCCATGCTTTCGGAATTTGCTGATGTTGGAAGCCATTCAAATCGGTCCAGGATTGCTAGACCAAACAGAACTGCTCCTGAAGTAAACATAACCCGTCGGATACGCTTGGCTAAACGAGGGTCTGAGGGCATACGGAAGCGCCCGGCAGTTACGATAAGAATGCCCCAGAACAAAAGGAGAATGTCTGCTGTCCCCCATGTCCCCTTCTCGCCTAAGCAGAATGCGGTACCGGTTTCTCGAATTTCCTTCTCCATCTCGGGTATCGTACACCCTGGATCCGCTAATCGCAGTACATCGAGGCGTGCTGTACCAGCACCCTCGACAACGTTATCCGCAACCATGCCAAAATGAACGTTGGCAATAACAAAGAGAATTGTTGCAAGGCCGAGCAAGGCAATGACCTTTCGCAACATGCTCTCTGCAAGAATCCACAACACATAGCCCTATCGCTGGACGAACCGATGTCATCAAGAACGAACAACTATTGGCACGACTATGCCTCGTGTCCTCATCATTGGTACAGGCATTGCGGGACTGTTTGCAGCCCTACGGCTTGCGAACGAGGGTTTTGATGTTGAAATCATCACAAAGCAACGACCGAAGGACTCCTCCACAAATTGGGCCCAAGGAGGTATTGCCGCCATCCTTGACAAGACGAATCTTGAGGAAATCGACGGCCACATCAAGGATACACTTGACGCCGGTGACGGTTTGTGTGACGAAACGGTTGTTCGCATGGTTGTAGAAGAGGCAGGTGAACGTATCCAGGATTTGCTCTCGATTGGCGTTGAGTTTGAAAGAGGTAAAGACGGGCATTTTCAACTCGCAAAAGAAGGCGGACATTCATCGAGACGCATCCTTCATGCCAAGGATGCGACCGGGAAAGAAATCGAACGCGCCCTTACTGCTGCTGCTGCTGCGCACGACCGAATCAAGCTCCGCCCTAATACACTGGCGATTGATCTCATCCAAAGAGAGCACAGGATGCCTGAGAAGGGCGTATGCGGGGTTTGGGCACTAGACCAAGAAACCAACGAAGTTCTGACCATACAAGGCGATGCAGTTGTTCTTGCTACTGGTGGCGCAGGGCAGTTGTGGGAAAAGACAACAAATCCGTCTGTATCAACAGGCGACGGGATTGCAATGGCCTATAGAACGGGTGCCTCGATAACAAATATGGCATTTGTTCAATTTCATCCGACAGCCCTTGTTGTCGAGGGAGGACGTCCTTTTTTGATTACAGAAGCATTGCGAGGAGAGGGGGCGGTACTACTCGATCACGAGGGATACCGTGAGTGGAAAGCTAGCGGAAAAGATGACCCTCGTTCATTTTCTTTTACCCTTCAAGCATCTCCCCTCGGCTCAATGGCAACGCGTGACGTCGTTGCACGCGCCATCGATCAGCGTTGTGCGGAATCAGGGGCATCGCACGTTTATCTTGTAACTGAGCACCTGGACAAACAACATTTGGAGGAACGATTTCCAATGATTTCCAACCGACTGCAAAGAGATGGAATCGAACTTGGAATCGATCCACTGCCAGTCGCTCCTGCAGCGCATTACATCGTTGGAGGCATTGAAGTTGATGCTGTTGGTTCAGCAATTTTGAATGGAACTGAGAACCCCATCCCAGGCCTGTTCGCAATAGGCGAGGTGGCTTGCACTGGAATGCACGGAGCGAATCGGTTGGCATCGAACAGTCTGCTCGAGGCAGTCGTCTTTGCACATCGTTGCTCATCCCATCTTATCGAGGAAGGGATACCCTCAATCGATGTTTCACCGCCAAATTGGCGCTCAGAGGGATTGTATAAACTCAGAGAGCATGGTCCTGTAGCACATGATCGTACCGCGTTGAATCAAACAATGCGTTACGAGGTTGGTGTGTCCAGACGCTTCTCTCGATTAGAGCGTGCCATCAGGCGACTTCGCTTGTTGGAAAAAGAAATTGACGCCATTTGGAAATCAAGCCTTCCATCACGCGAAATTGTGGAATTACGAAACATGATTCTTGTTGGAATTCTTGTCGCTGAGGACGCGATTATGCGGCAGGAAAACAGAGGACTGCACTTTAATAAAGATCTCATCGAAGATCTTGAATGACAGACGAGAGCAATTGGTTGAGAGGTGTTGCAAGACCCAAAATCTCTCCACGTCGGCAAATTTCAAGATTTAGAGAATTAATCTCAGTTTCTCGTCCAGCTCGTATGTCTTGCAGCATTGAACAGTAGTTGTTGCTTGTCTTCACAAGCACGTCACGTAACCGGTCAACGAGTTCTGCGTCTTCTTGAAGTGGAACTCCTTCAGCACGAGCAATTCGGGCCCCTTCAAGCATTACCGAAACGGAGGATTCAAACAAATGGGGTTCGAGGAGAGAGCCGTTTTCTTTTCCCAGCAGCCCAGCAATTGGATTAATGGCGATGTTCAACAGCATCTTATTCCAAAGCATGACTCGTCCATTCTGCTGCCATTGGGGATTCAATCCACCATCCGAGAGCAGTTTCAACAAGGGAGCAACCGATTCATTGTCATGAGGATGCATGAAGGGTCCAATGCTCATCTCCCCGCTCCCTGCCCAGTGGACATGGCCAGGTTCGGGCCGGTATGCTCCATGCGTTGTTGTTGACGCGAGAACACGTTGAGGCCCAAATGCATGCACCAAGCGTTCCTCATGTCCAAGTCCGTTGGCAAGCGTGCAGACGAGACCATCTTGGCGCAGGAGGTGTTTTGCAACCTCGAGATGTCGGTCAAATGCTGAGGATTTGCCAGTCATCAAGACAACATCGCAGGATGAACGTACTGAATCGGGGATGGGTTGCTCCTCAAGAAGCACCTCCCATCGGTCTGAGGATATCGTCCGTTTATCGACCCCATCAACGTTGAGGCCTGCAACGGTTAGGTGTGCAGCATGAGGACCGCGACTATGCAACAAAAGATCGCAAGAGGTCTGAGACAAACATCCAGCAATGAGGGAACCGATTGAGCCAGCCCCTACAATGCCAACTCTCAAGGTTCAGCCTCCAAATAACCACCAAATGTGATGAGAATTGCTCCATCTTGGTGCGTCAGTTGGTAGGTGTTGATTACCGATGATGGAACCCCCAGCGTTAGATTGTTCCAGCCAGGAGAGAGCGAATCGGTTAGATTCTGTAAGTCCCACTCTACATCTCCCAACGTCGAATGACGAAGCACCACGTCGGATGTACCGTTGTTGAACAATGCAATGGTAAGTTCCGTTGAGGTTGCAGTCCGAGGAGCGTCCCATAGCCGGATTGGTTCGCTGCCATCGTAAAGAATCAGGTTAGGACCCTTTTGGATTGAGAACTTTGTTGCAATCCCCTCATCTTGATAGCAATGGATGTAAGTATTCGGTGCCAATTTGATCATCAAGACTTCGTCTGGACCAATGGAAGGAATTTTGGCTGCGGGACGCACTGAGATATTCCAATTCCAAATTGCGCTACCGTTGTGGGGAGGTGTTACCAAGTTTTCATTGTCTGGGCACGAAGATTCGTTCTCTTGATACAACGTCGTACCTTCTTGATTGAACGGTGTTCCTATGGGGTGCTGTTCATCGATAAACCAGCCATCCTCCGACGCTGAAACGATGTGTGGCCAAGTGGAGTCAAATCCGACAACGAAGGTCGCATTGCCGAGTGCAACATTGCGCAAATACGACTGTACATTGTACGGAAGTGCCTGATCGACTCCATCCAAGCAGACAATGTTGTCAGTTGTCTCAAGCGTTTGGTTGAGCCCAACCTGGCCTTCAAGCCACAAGAACGGCATCCAATCGGAGCCTAAGTCCGGGAATGAGATATTAGCAGATTCTTCGAGATAGACATCGAGACAAGTAAGGACTTCTTCACCGCTACGTAGGTGATACCACTCTGCTCCGACTGAACCTGTCATGTTGGGGTGGATTGTGCCAATTTCCTGATGCTCAGTTTTATCGAAGGTTACATCGATTTGATAATCAAGGAACGTTGGTTGATGACTGGTGTTTTCATGCGTGAACAGAAGCTCAATTGAGGTTGCTTCACCAGGCTCCAACTGACCATCGCAAATCTCCTCGCCGCAGGATAGTTCTGCTGTCCAAAGGGTGGTGCCAAGAATAGACCCAGCTACAGTGTAATTTCGATTTTCCATCGAGGGGTTTTCCAATGAAATCATCGCTGATGCGTTCCAAACATCATCAAGTTCAGCATAAACATCGACATCGAGCGAGTAGGTGGCTTCGGCATCCCAACGCTCAACAGGTTCGACCGGGAACTGTGAAGGAATCGCAAAGAGAATGGCAATAAACAGGACAAGACCCAAACGACGATGATTCTCTTCATTCAGTGGCCTGTCTCCATCAATCAAGACAGGAATTCGGGAATCTCCTCCCATGAAAAGAAGAAGTGGGATGGCGACCGACAACACTGGAATCCATATGGTGAACCCATTGAATGCATCGAAGATAAAGAGCGCAGCAGTAACGAGAAGCATGAACATCAGAATTTGCGTGCCTGAACTGCGTGCCTCTTGTATTCCCATTCGTGCAACGAGTAAACGGCCTCCTGGGAAGGTCGGGATAGGTAGCATCAGCAACCAACCAACGAGGGTCAAGAAACCTGCTGCAAAGAAGAAAGGATGGCCCCAGTCAAGGGTTGTTTGGAACGAGGTATCGAAAGCTGTGCTGATCAATTCAATCAAAAACGGTGGGTTCGCACGGTAAGGTTCACCGGTCAAAAGATAGGCATCTGGTGCAAGGATGAGTCCAAGTGTCCAAAAGACAAAACCACTTACGAGCAAAACAATTGGTACCGATACGGATGTCCATGCCAAAGACTTGCGGTCAGGCCATGGCCGGGCGTCCATCCTCGGCAAGGTTGGAATAAAGAAGATACCAAAGGGCCAGATGAAAAAGGAAGTAGACAGGCCTGAAAAGAGCCACAACAAGACAGATGGATCAGGAATGGGGAGTATGTGTCCGGTCCGAACGCCGAGTTTGGCTGAAATTCGAGTTTGAATGAACGAGGCGAGGAAGAGCGTAAAAAGAACAGGGAATGCAAAACCAATCAATGCATCAAGAAACTCAGATTCTACAAACCAGCCTCCGCTTGGTCTTCCATTCTCCATCCATCGAAGAGCGGAAAGAAGCAGTGTAATGAGGGACGCACTCCACATGTAAATGTGAATTCTTGAGCCTGGAAATTGGTGGTGTGGAAGAGGGATTGTCGTTAGTTGGTCGACATCGCCGCGTTGAAGCCGTGCCATCCAGCCAAGACGTCCGAGATAGGAATTCAATTCGGGTAACTTTTCATCCGCTTGATCTGCTTCTATTTCCCACGTCGGCCACAAGCCTCCGACATGGGAGCGTGTGGGAATATAGCGCTGGATTATTCCTTCAAGTAGGTCTTTTTGACTCCAAGCATCCTTGTGTACTGCGAGTGGAGAGGGTTCTTTTTCATTCACGTTGGTCATGAAACTTGGGCCCCCTTAGAGAGAACTGCGCACCACTCCCACATCAATCATGCCCTTTTTTCAGAGCGGTGAATGGACTCACTTGTTCTTGAATCGCTTAAGCCGGAAAGTCTCTTCACGTTCCATTTCTTCAAGTCTTAGTTGAATGAAGACCTTTGCTTCCTCCAATTCAGGAATGACCTTGAATTCGAGTGCGTTTACACGACGTTTCGTTGCTTCGATTTCTTCAAGAAGGCGCTTTAGAGTGGCTTCCATTTCAGCGGCTGTTACCATCTTTTCGATCAATTCACTAAAACTGTCGCTCGCTTCATCGATGTACGGTGATGAACCAATAAAACCGACTCCACGTTCGGCGAAGGTTGACTTGAGATTGGTACCGCTTACGCTGGGAACAACAACTCCCATAATGTTGCGTCGTTCGACTTCAACCTCTGGATGCGCACTGTTTGCAATTGCAGCTGCTCGTACAGCCAAACCCCCTTCGATGGCATTCGCAAGGTCGATTCTTTGTTTTGCTAAGCGAAATGCTTCGGTAATCTCACGCTTTGCTTCAATCATCTCAGCAAGGAGTTGGCGGAACTCATGAAAGAGACCATCACGCTTCATTTTGAGAAGTTTGTAACCGTTTTTGGTTTGCTTGATGCGACCCTTGAGTTTAATCAACTCGCTGCGGGTTGGTTTGATGTCAAGCGCCATGGTTTCACCTCAAAAATCAAGCCTTGTTCTCTGGATGATACTTCTCAATCCACTTTTGGTCGAGACGTACCAGATACTTGGTGTCAATCGATGACATCAATTCCCAACACAGGTCAAGAGTTTCATCAATGGAGCGGTCTTCATCACGAGATTGTCGCAGGAAGCGGTCTTCAAACACGCCAGAGAAGTCCAGCAGTTGCTTGTCACGTTCGTTCAATGCATCTTCACCGACAATTGCTACAAGACCACGAAGTTCACGGCCTTGCGCGTATGCAGCATACATCTGGTCCGATACAGACTTGTGGTCTTCACGGGTTGTGTCAGCACCGATGCAGGAACCCATCAGTCGTGAGAGCGATGGGAGAACGTTGATCGGTGGGTAGATGCCTTGTTGGTGAAGTTCACGGGAAATAACGATTTGTCCTTCTGTGATGTATCCTGACAAGTCAGGAATCGGGTGCGTAATGTCGTCACCAGGCATGGTAAGAATTGGGAATTGAGTGATCGACCCTTTCTTGCCCTTAACGATTCCAGCACGCTCGTAAAGCATTGCAAGGTCAGTGTACATGTATCCTGGATATCCTCGTCGTCCGGGAACTTCTTCACGTGCGGCACCAATTTGACGAAGTGCATCACAATAGTTGGTCATGTCTGTGTAGATGACCAGAACGTGGTAATCGTGTTCAAACGCGAGGTATTCGGCGGCAGTCAATGCGAGTCGAGGCGTAATGATTCGCTCAACAGCAGGGTCGTCAGCAAGGTTGACGAACAATGCGGCGTTCTCAAGCGCACCGGTTCGCTCCAAGTCGGACCGGAAGAAATTGTATTCCTCTGCAGTAATACCCATCGCACAGAATACAACAATGAACTGTTCGTCGCTGCCCTTCAGTTTTGCTTGCCGAGCAATTTGCAAGGCGATGTCGTTGTGTGGTAGACCCGATGCTGAGAAAATTGGCAACTTTTGGCCACGAACGAGTGTCGTACAGCAGTCGATTGCAGAAATTCCTGTTTGAATGAAGTCGTGAGGACTCTGTCGGCTGAATGGGTTGATTGCAGCACCGATAATGTCAGCATTCTCTTCAGCAACGATGTCAGGTCCACCATCGCGAGGACGCCCAGCGCCATCGAGAATTCGTCCAACGAGGTCCTTGCTGACGGGGAGTTTGAAAACATCCCCCATGAACGTAACACCGGCTGTTCGATCAATCTTCGCTGTTCCTTCGAAAACTTGGACAATCACAAGATCGTCGGATGTGTCCAATACTTGTCCGTTTTTGATGGATCCGTCATCGAGACGGATGGTTACGATTTCACCAAATGCAACTGGTTCGGTCTTGTTCAAGAAAACGAGTGGTCCCTTGACGTCGGTAATGGTTCGGTATTCTTTTCCTGTCATGATATCACGTCCTAGTTGTCCTCCACGGTGTCAGCGATTTCATCGATCATGGACTTGACCATGTCATCGATGGTATCGATGTATCCTTTTTCAAATCGACCACGCATGAGAGTTGTTCGTGCTGGGACGTTGACAACATCGTTGAGTTGTGCACCAGCAGCCATAGCGCTCTTTGCAGCTTCCTGGAAACTCAGAATGGCCTTGGACATGGAATATTGCAAATGAATGTCACAGTATGCGTCAACATCGTGGAATCCATTCTGCTGCAGGAAGAATTCACGAATCATACGTGCAACTTCCAGCGTAAGTTGTTGGTCGACCGGCAAAGCGTCTGAACCGACGAGTTGAACAATCTCTTGCAATTCTGCTTCAATCTGCAACAAACCGCTGATTTGGGTTCGTATCTCTGGGAAATCCTGTGCAATGTTGTCACGGAACCACTGATTGAGGCTTTGTGGGTACAAAGAGTACGAGTTGAGCCAGTTAATTGCAGGGAAGTGACGTTGACGTGCGAGACCTGCATCCAATCCCCAGAAAACCTTGACAATTCGGAGCGTACCTTGCGATACTGGTTCAGAAATGTCACCACCGGGCGGACTAACTGCACCGATGACAGTAACCGACCCATCATCACCGTTCTTGGTTTCAACACGGCCAGCACGTTCGTAGAACTCTGCAATTCGAGAAGAGAGGTAAGCAGGGTATCCTTCTTCACCAGGCATTTCTTCAAGACGAGAGGAAATCTCACGCATTGCTTCAGCCCATCGTGAGGTAGAGTCTGCCATCAAAGCGACGTCGTATCCCATGTCACGGAAGTACTCAGCAATGGTAATTCCAGTGTACACAGATGCTTCACGAGCAGCTACAGGCATGTTGGATGTGTTGGCGATCATGACCGTTCGGTTCATTAGAGGCTTACCGGTGTTCGGGTCAATCAAGTGAGGGAACTCGTCCAATACTTCTGTCATCTCGTTTCCACGCTCTCCGCAACCGATGTAAACAACGATTTGAGCATCGGAATACTTTGCAAGCGATTGTTGTGTAACCGTCTTTCCGGAACCGAAAGGACCAGGAATACCTGCTGCACCACCCTTTGCAAGTGGGAAGAGGAAGTCGAGGATACGCATTCCAGTAATGAGTGGCGTATCTGGCGCGTACTTCTGCCGATAAGGACGAGGTGTTCGAACTGGCCACTTCTGCATCATTTGAATTTCAGAACCATCTTCAAGCGTACAGACTGTCTCTGTGACATTGAAATCACCGGACTTGATGTCTTTGACAACACCGCCCATGGTTGGAGGAACCATGATTTTGTGGACGATGGTTTCCGTCTCTTGAACGTGCCCAATCACTTGCCCACCTTCAACAGCGGCGCCTTTTTCGACAACTGCTTCAAACGTCCATTTCTTTTCAAGATCAAACGCATCGGCATCGACACCACGAGTAATGAACACACCCATGACTTCTTCCAAAGTTGGAAGTGGTCGCTGGATACCGTCATAAATTTGCGTCAGCAAACCGGGTCCAAGAGAAACAGAGAGTGTTTCTCCTGTGTTGATGACTGGTTCACCAGGTCGAATACCTGACGTATCTTCGTATACCTGGATAACGGCTTTGTCACCGTGTAATTCGATAACTTCTCCCATCAATCCTTCATTGCCTACACGGACAACGTCATACATTCCTGCGCTCATTCCGGTTGCGGTAACCACAGGTCCCGAAATCCGGTAAATTACTCCTTCTTTGCTCATGTTGTTTTCCTCCATTTTGGAACATCATTTCCATAGGTCGACTCCGATTGCTCTTCGAATGGTTTCTCGGAGCGTATTGTCTTCTTCCGTTCCGATTCCAAGAACCGTCGGCGAGACAGAACCAGACAATTGCAAGCGCAATCGATCTGGCAAGGATGCGAGAACTGCGGAGTCAACCACAACAATTCCAACATCCTTTGAGTTGAGAAGGTCGCGGAACACTTTGATGCGTTCCTCTTCACCTTCTGGATTGTAAAGTGTCGATATTCCAGCAAGCTGGAATCCGAGTGTAAATTCTGGTGTTCCTACGACTGCAATTTCCATATTTTCACCTTATAGAATGTGAGCCTCAAGGATATCAGGCGGCAAACCTGCAAGTCGGCCACGAACGATCATTCGGAGGTCTGTGACTTCCTTGACCTTCATGGCGATGTAATAGACAATCGGTAGAGCAGATACAGGATGGAGGTAGCTCATCTTTTGCATCTGCGCGTATTCTCTTGCGTGAAGCCAGGTGACGACCGCATCGAGAGAACGTTCCTTTTCCGAGGTTTTCAAGGCATCTTCGAAACCAGCGATGTCAAACTTCGTGTTGTTTCTCAAAACGTCCATCATAGCGCTTCGACCACCGTTTGCAACGGAAGATAGGGCGCGCTGTGGCATCAAGCGCCCACCGGGAAGGAGCTCCTCAAACAGAGCGTTCCCTTCAATCTGGAAAGCAGATGCTTCAAGGACGTTCAAGATGTTTCGATGGTCTATTTCGGTTGCGAGTATGTTTCGCAAATAGCGAGAATCGTTTCCGCTGTGCCCAAGTGCCTTCAACGAGGCAGCGAAGTAATGGCGATCGAGCGCGTCTTCATAATGAGAGAGGCGGGCGTCTTCAGGGAGATTCAGGAGTGCTGAACCAAACGATTTGCGGCGCATTTGTTGTGCGGCTGAACGAAGGTCATCTGAACTCTCAAGGATTTTGATCCATGGCGTATTGATTTCATTCAAATCCGGTAGGATGTCCTTGCTGAGTTTTTCCGACTCAATTCCATTTGCTACGGCACGTAGTACTGCTTTTGCGTTCTGGTACTCGTACCGACTGGAATAGATTTGGACAACCTTTCGAACCTTACCCCGGCAATGCGAGAGCATGTTGTCAAGTTCGTTCTCGAGGTTGTGTGTCAGAGCAGCCTCAACGAGATCGCCTCCAGTGTAACGGGACGCATAGAGATTGATTTCGTTTTGATATCCGCTTTCGGCAACGGTGTTCGTCAACTGGTCCGGCGATTGACTGATGAGTTGTCGCAATCGGGCTTTGTCCATCAATGCTTGGCGCCGAGCCTTTGCTCGTGACGCTACATATGGTACGTTACCCGAAAACATCCTCATCCCTCATCCAAACAGTGTTTCATTGATTGCAGCACGTTCTTCGGTCCATGTACGGTCAAGAAGCGAGTCGAATCGGAAATCAAACGATACCGATCCATCTGCGGCTTCCATCATAAATCCGCCCAAGCCATCGATTTCATCACCGATGGTTCGAGAACCTGCTTCTTTCTTTAGTGCGGCAGCATCGACGGATACCGGTCGAATAACGAAATCCTTTCCAGAGACATCTTCGGCTCGCTTGAGCAGGGACTTCAGGAGCGTAGCACGCCCTTTCATGCCTGGGTCAGCAAGTTGTGACTTCGCTGCATCGTACGTGGCATCGAGGACGCCACGGCGAGCAATAAGCAGTTCTTTCTGGTTGCCTTGACGTGCGCTGGCAACCATCTCTTGCGAGATTTGTTGCGCTTCACGCTCGGCTCTGGCTTGGGCTTCATCACGAATCGATGTTGCCTTGGATTCAGCTTCTCCGACAATTGTCTTTGCTTCTGCTTTCGCTTCTTTGAGCATTGCTTTTGCCTGAGCTTCCGCAGAGGCAGCAATGTCCTTCGCAAGTGTTTCAAGTGTCATAGTATCATCTCCTTCAGTCAAACAGAACGCGTCTGTTTCGGAGCCAATCTTCAGAGGAAGAGTGGCAATGCACCGAGAATAACAATCGACTCAGGAAGAGCCGTGAAGATGAGTGCAGGACCAAACTTGGATCCGTCTTCTGCAATCATTCCGACAGCAGCGCTACCGATAGCGGCCTGGGAAATTCCAGCGCCAACGGCTGCAAGTCCCAATGCAATACCAGCGCCGAGTGGGGTTCCCCAGTCGGTCGGTGCATCGTGACTATCGGCGGCTGCGCCCTGAGCGATCAGGACGAGTGCGCCAAGTACAATCATCATTCGTAGGCTTGTTTTTAGGGTATTCTTGTTCATTTTTCTACCTCCATTTTATGTCCAGTGGACTATGCTTTCCCCTCCACGTGGAGAGGTTGGCCACCCAGCGGGGAAAACGCCCTGCCGGAGCCATCGTAAAACTTGCCCATCCATTCCACAAAGTGGAGACGGGCTGCGTGAATTGTTGGTGAAAGAAGTCCAAGCGCAATCGCAAACACTTGGATGCCAATCCAGAGAAGGAAGAAAACAGGGACGAGCGCATAGTCGCCTGCTGTGATGGCGTCTCTCATGGATGCAAAGCCCATGTCGTTGCTGATCTCAGCAATCTTGACACCTGCGACACCGACAGCCATGATTCGCAGGTAGGAGAGCGTGTTTGCAAGGAGGCCGAAGGTTTCGATTGGTCCCATGATGACGCCACCAGCCCATCCGAAGCCTTCGAAGACTGCAAGTGCGACGATGAGAAGAAGAACGCCTGCAATAAGCACGTAGGCAGGGATGGTACCAACCAACAACTCGTTTTTGCCCTTCATGAATCCATAAATGTGTAGGAATCCTCCGCAAAGAATCATCATCCAGCTGCCTTTCTCAAAGAAGGCTGCAACGATTCCGTGACCTTTCAAGACGTTGAAGAATCCGATAATATATCCAATGAGGAGGTGAAGTGCTCCGATGTAAACAGACAGAAGGACGTAGTCGGTGAGTGCGCTGTCAGCTCGGTGGAATGGCACATAGGTGTGTCCGAGTCCAAGTGCTTTCCCGATGCCACTCGATTTGAATCCGTAGGTCAAATCTTTTGTCCAGGCATAGAATCCTTCCAAAGGCGACCACGATTCATCCCAAATGAATCCAAAGCCTTCTGCGAAGAGGAAACCCCAAATCATGCACCAAATACCCATCCATAGAAGAACAGTTGTTGCATTCTTACCCATTGGCTCTTTTGCAAATGGAAGCGAGCGAAGCCACAATGCAAGGAGTACAATGACAAATCCGTAACCGAAGTCGCCAAGAATCAAGCCATAGAGGAGCGGGAGTGTGATCATGATCATCGTCGTTGGCTCAAAAGTACCGTATTTTGGCCGTCCGACCAGATCAACTACAAGTTCGAATGGCTCGGCAGCGCTGCCGTTCTGGTAAGCGATTGGAGGCTCAGGTTCAGCGTGATGGTCATCGTGGCCACCGTGATGATGGTCGTCAACATGCTCTTCAATCTCGAGGTGGGAGACCATGCTCTTGAGTTTCGAGCGAGCTTTGCTCTCGTTTTCTGTGGGGACCCATGCGTCGAGTGCGAAGGCTTGGTTGGATACTGCAAGTGAGGTTGGTGATGTGAAAATAGCGTCTTCTCGCTGGAGATATTCCTCAGCAATAACAAGATTAGAACCGTGTTCTGTGGCCCACTTATCGAGTTTCTTCTGGTTGCTCTCCATTGCGGATTGTGCATTCTCGATGCTTTTGCGTGCGTCGCTTGCTCGCTCAGCTGGCTTGCCTTCTCCGGATGGTAATTGGATGACTTTGGCGTTGAGTTCCGCAAGTGCCATCTGAACTTCAGCAGCCTTGTTAGGAGCACATGCAACTGCGACCAGACCTGCAGGTGCCAGAAATTCAACATCGTTCTTGAGGTCTGCAAAGACCTTGGCTGCCTTCGATGAATTTGCTGTTTCTGCGACATAGACCTCAACGCCTGAATAGCCGGTGAGCAAATCAAGTGATATGTTCAAAGGCGCCAGCTTTTCAAAAACTCGCACTTGATCTTCGAGGCTAGCAATCTCGGTTTCAGCCTCTCGAATTGCTTCGATGTATGATAGTGCTTTGTCGACTTCAGATTCGAAGGTATCGACCATGGTTTTGGCAGCAGATGCAGATGATGCTCCCTTAGCGTTGAAAACCGAGACGTTGCTTCGGACAGCTCGGACTTTGAGAAGAAGAGCGCTAATCTTGTCTGCATCATCGCTTTGAATGGCGCGTCCAACACCAATGCCCTCTTCGAATTGCGTGTAGTCCTCGATGTGAACACATCCCAAATCGGAACAAGCACGGACAATATCTGCCATGGCGTCAACAGGTGCTGCTAACGTCATTCGAGACATTGGAACCGTCGAGAACATGATATCACCTCATTGGTTGAGTAATCGTTCGACGATGAGTGCGACGGCTGCATCTTGTTTGGAACCTGCATCGGATTCGACAGATTTGACGGCTTTTGCTCCGTCTTTCTGGACAGTGTTGACGTTCTTCATCGCAGCTTCCTTTGCAGCATCGAGTGTTGACTGAATCGATGTTTGGGCCTCCTCGGTTGCTTGTGCGACGAGATCGGCTGCATCCTTGCGTGCATCACTGAGGATGCGACTGGATTCGGATTGAGCATCGGAAAGTGTCTGTTCAGCAGCCTGCTCGGCTTTTTTTATGCTTTGAAGGACTTTTTCCATTCCCATAACAACCACTATGAATTTCCCACCAAGAGGGGGTTTATGAGGCTAATGGAGTCTTCCGTTCATTGAAATTGACCGGCTTATTGCGGTTTTCTTCCACGAAATCGACTTGACATCAGAAGTGGATAGAGCAGACGACCCGAGACTTCTTCGAATCCGACGTCCTTCATCAAGTTTCGATAATATTTGTTTGTGCCATAATATGTGTAAGAACGAGCGAGACCTTTCCACGGATGATCTTTTGTCTTTGTCACCCATCTCGCCATCCATTGGACGACTGTACTCATCCACATTCGCCCAGCGAGTCCGTGCAAGTAGTTCGCTTTCCCGGCATCACAAATGACCAATTGCCCACCTGGTTTGAGAACGCGATAGATTTCTTCCAACCCTTTTTTCTTGTCCTGAAAGTCTCGGAAAGAAAACAGACAGAAGACCATGTCGAACGTATTGTCTTCCAACGGAATGTCTTCTGCAAGTGCCTGAACATAGGCTGCTGGAGGTTCTCCACGGCTTGCCCGAGCCCCATCGACCCTCTTTTTGGCCACTTTAAGCATTGCCTCAGAGGGGTCAAGACAGGTGACGTCAAGCCCAACAAGGTCTTCTGCAAAACTTCCAGGGCCGCAGCCGACCTCGAGAACTTTCATGCCCTTTGTAGCGTGATTTCGCACATTCCGTCGCCACCGTTTGTCTTGCCCGAAGGTCATCAACCGATTTACACGGTCATAGTTTGGAATGGTCGCTTCAAGTTGCTCTTCAAGTTCCGTCCAAGCTTCCAGGTCGATACCCGATGGGTCGTATCCACCGGTAGCGGCACGCTTCGACATGGTTTACCCGCCACATCCGCACTCTTTGGAGGTGTCGCTTTGTCCACGATTGCAGTCAAGCGATACGCTCGACGGTTTCTGGCGTAATTCCTTCTTCTGGAGTAACTCGGAAAACAAGCATCTTCAGATTCTCTGGTGCATTTCGAAATTTCGATACGATCATTGAGGTTTCAAAATCTGAACCAATGGTCCGAACGCCAAAGGTCAGAACCATGTCAGCAATGCTTGAAAGTTCTTGACGAACTGATGGAGATAGACCGTTTACGGAGACCATGATAAGAAGAAGGCCACGGTACATCTGTGTATGCGCTTGAAGCATACGAATCATCGCTACTACTCGGCCAGGGTCGTCACGTTGAAGGAAGAAATCGAGGCTGTCAATACCCGCTCTAAAGTAGGGCCCAAGCGCCATGATTTCATTGGTAACTTCGGTCAAGTAGTCTTGCGTCGAATCATCCACGAAACGAGTTTGTGCAAGACGTTGAATGTCTTCGAGTCGAAAGCCCTCCAAGCGATATCGGCTCGCAAGAAGTTCTCGCTCAAGGACGTTTGCGTTGTACTCTTCACCGATGGTTCGAACGCTGATGTCGAGTGGCCAGTTGTATTTTTTGAACACACGAACAATTTCAGGTTGCGCTTCGTTGGTCGAAATGTAAAGTGTATTTTCGGATTCTTCGGCCGGAGAAATGAACTGTTTTGCAAACAACTCTGCTCCGGAACCTGTCTCGGTGAAGGCAACCATTGTGAATCCGCGAGGGACACCCCCGTGCATTTCGTTGTCGAACTTCGGTACACCAAAGGACCCCACTTGTCCGAAGAAATCCTCGTCTTCTTTGTCGAATGTGATGTTCTTTCGCATACTTCAACCTCCTCAGTGAATAACCACCTGGCCACGATCGACCAAATCTGTACAATACAGATCAAGATTTGAGAGAACCAGAGGTGGTGTCTGGTCAGGTACGTTGAGTATGACGGAGAGAACCTCGCGCTGACGGAAGGTATTGATGAATGTGTGAAGATATTCAGCGAGCATTCGATCTTCGTTGTAGATTGCGAGGGCATTTACGCTGTCCATAAAGACAAAATTACGCTGCGTTTGGGTGGTTCGCAAAATGTACAATGTTCGTAGGAGTACCGATTCGAGCATAATTGGGCTATCGACGAAGTGGATGTTTGGATAGGTTACATCTGTACCTCCGAGAATGCCCGAGGAGACCAGATCAATGAATTGGATGTTTGATACATCAACGCCAATCGATTCGAACGCCTGAATAATTTCGACTGCGCCTCTGCTTGCTGAAATGTATACGCCACCCATTTCGAACATCTGCATGAGCGGTAGCATGGTGCTTGCAGTTACCATGAAGGCATTCGAATTACCGCATCGAACCTGAACTGAACTGTTGAGTGAAATGGTTGAGAGTTGCTCAGCAATGCGCTGGTCCAATTCAAACATCTTCAAGCACCCCACTTGGTTGTTTTATCGCTTTGCGCACCCCACTTGAGCATGGGCGTAAGCATGACACCAAGAGGCGTTAATTCAATCGCATGCTTAGCTCGACTATGTGCTGTACCACGCATTTTCACAACCTGCAAAAATCGGAGAAGGTGCCCCATTCGCTCGACGTCACCCAAGACAACGATGCCATCGGCAATCGCTTCCTCAACACCGAAAGAGGACCAGAGAGCATTCTCGCTCGCCGAGGTAATTTCTGAGATGAGAATCGTCGTGCACCCGAGCGTTGCAAGTTTCTTCCCCAGCGTAAAGAGGAAATCTCGAATCAACTGTTCGGACTTGATCTTGTAACACAAGGTCGTGACAGAATCAATGACCAAGCGAGTAACCCCAATGGTGTTGACGATGTCGGTGATGGACTTGATTAAAGCATGAACATCGTCCAAGTCGAAGGTTGATTTATCCAAGCCAAGCCAAGAATAGAGAACGTCCATGTCAAAGACGTTGATTAGCCCAGTATCGACCATGTTCATGTCAAAAAAGGCGTATTGACGGATGTTTTCGAGCAACTTGACGGAGGGTTCAGTAGCAGTAAAGTGTGCACAGGCCTCTCCTGCGAGGGCACCGCGAACGAGGAATTCCATACCGAGTGTTGTCTTCCCAGAACCGCAGGTTCCTGATGCCAAAACAGTTGAGCCGTATGGTATGCCACCTCGAAGGATTTCGTCAAGACCGTGAATGCCGGTAACACAACGGTCGCGGGAATATGTCGATGCGGCTTGCACGGCTATCGCTTATCCCACTTCAACCGAGTTCATGAAGCATTTGATGGTTCCAAGAAGACATCCCCAGGCGTCGAGTTGGATTGAACGGACCATGAAGAGGATGACATTGTGCTTCCACCCTCCCACACAATGACTTGATTGAGATTCATCAGAAGCCCAGTTTTGCCGCCCCATTCTGCTTTCGAATAGGTGACTGGGTTAATTTGGCCAGGCCGAGTAAATCGTAACTCAACGGTTCCAGCACCGTCGTCAAGTAGGTTCATCGACCCTGTTCCAAGCAATCCGTATTGACCCAAATCGAACATCTGTGAGGCATTGCCCTGTTCTTGAGTGGTCAACGACCCTGTGAAGAGAGCGACAGATTGACCACTGATAACGCCCTGCTGAAGCAAGACCTCGTTTGATGTTGAGCCGGAAGAGGTATTGAATGACCACCCATAGAGGCTTGTCGCAAAGGCATTGTCGTTGTAGACTTCAATCCATTCAGGGCCTCCACTGATCGGTCTTGCCATCACCTCGGTGAGAATTAAGTTTTCATTCCCACGGTTGGCGTCATGAACCTCAAGTGTGATCAAAATCAACTCGCTTCCAGCTCGGACCGTGCTTGAGGCTGTCGATGCCATCCGGGCTGAATTTAGATCTGCCCCCCCCTCGAACAAATTCAAACCGATGCGTGACTCGTCGTGTGATGCATGTATGGAGATGCGTAAAAACGCCGTTAAGTCCTCGTCCAATCCTAAACCTTGTGAAAAACTTGCAAGCGTAACATTGGACAGGGCAGAAACTCGTTCCATATCGAGCTGGTTGTTTTCCATCAGTCCAGTCTGAACACGACCCTTCTCCAAAGCACTAGCGGATTGGACGTGCCAATCCTTTGTTGAGTTAGCGTGGTCAAAACCCTCTCCTCCATCGCTTGGTACAAACCAGCCAGAACTGCTCGTGAGTCGATCAAGACCGGAAACAACTGCTTGATCAACCTGGTCAATCTCTGTGTCGTTGGAACCCATCTCAAGTTGAGCCAGCGACATGAAGGCCGTGAGAATCATCAAAAAGAGCGTAAACGCAGAGAGGAATTCAATAACGGCTGTAAGAGCACGCTCATCGTTGCGCAATCGCGTCCAATCAGCCTCCTCCATGCGACGAACGACGACAAGGGATGTCATGAACGTTGCCAAACAAATGGTGGTTTCTAATCGATTGGTTTTGGTGTGATTCATGCGATGAGTCTTTGAATCATCCATGCGACCATTGTACGATGACAGGAGCGGAGCCAATGGCTGTTGCGAACAAAAAAACCAGCCTAAGTCTGGTTTCATTGATGATGCTATCGCTCTTTTCAGCCCTGTTGACCGCCCCGGCTGCATCCGCAATAGAGCAGGTCGATCTTGCTGTCGTTTCGGGAGCGAGTCCCGTCGAAGACAGGTTTTACGCTGCCTTCGATCCAATCACATTTTCTGCCGAAGTTGAAAACCAAGCCCTCAGCCCTCAATCTTCAACACGTACACTGGAATGGTACGTTTGCCAAGGAATGAAAACAGCAACTCAGTGCATCTCCAACGACGTTGCAAGTGGTCAAATCGGTGTCAATGGCCTTTTGGTTGGAGATGTCGGAACCTTCAGTGACGCAACACCTTGGTTCCCATCTGGCTCAACCGGGACATTTACCGTCGTGTTCAAGTTTACCTATGCCGACGTCGATGCAAGCGATGATGTTCGGTCTTACAACATCAATTTGACCGCAGAATACAGCGACGTCTCAATCGAACCAGGTCAAGACCCACGAGATACGATATCTGGCTTGCACACCTACGACGGTGAGTTTGTGCTGAACACAGAGCAAGATTATGTCATGAGCGTTTCTGGAACGTCGCATACATGTGGTCAATGTGGATTGATTGCTTACATGGGATGGAACCTGAGAGAACTTGATGGAACAATCGTTGCTACTGAAAATCAAAGCGTTACTACGCTGCCCTCGGGAGGATACGAACAGGCCTTCACAACATCTCTACCAGCACTCAATTATTCCGTGCCTGGTCGATACATCTTTGAATTTGGACTCATCGATAGTTCAAGCAATTACGCTGGAGATCTCAACGATTACAACGACCTCGCTCAAGTTGAAATCGTCCTTGACAACACGCTTGACCTGAGAATAGCGAGTATGTATCCTTCGCACGACCCAACATCCCCGAATTACTACTACGGCGAAAACATGCTTTCTGTCGATGTTGAGAATATTGGGAACTTTACTGTTGAAAACATACAGATCACATTCGAAATGTTTGATGCTTTTGGTGAATCCGAGCATCTTGACCAATGCACCGTCGACCGACTCGGACCCGGTGAAGGATCGACATGTATGTACAACCTCACAAAAGTCGGAGAAGGCAAAGAACTTCGAATATACATGCCAACCGCATTCGACGGTCGTCTCGATACGGGTCCATCCGATAACACACTCATCGAGTTCACGTCGGTTCTCGCAGGCGAAATCCTTCCAATCATTTCCATGAACTCAGTGTCAGGAACATACACAACCGCAGACACCATTGAGTTGACTGCGATTACCAACAGCGTGGCTGCTGCTCCGCTTAACTACACGTGGGTATTGGATACTGTCATTCAACTCGGAACAGGAAAATCAATCTCTGTAGACGCATCCACCTTCCCGCTGAAAGGATATGACATCGGTCTGTACGTTGAGGATGCGCTTGGATTTACTGCTGAAACACATGCGACAATCTCCATCATTGACGAAGTGCTCATCCAAGAGCAACCATTGATGACCGGCTCTGCTGTTTCGTTAAACAAAGCTCAGTTTATCTACGATGTTTTGCTACCAATTGAAGGATTTGAATACAATATTGCAGGCGGAAAAGAGCCGCTCATGATCATGGATTTCAAGGTCATGGAACTTGAAAATGATTTGCAACCTGCGCAATTGCAATCATTGAATCTTGACATTCACCTCACGAATCTTCTGCCTGAATCGATACCTCACGACTCTGTGGAATTCCTCGAATTAACGTCGTTGGATGATACCTATTGGGACTACCTTGAATCCCCGGATTTCTACAGCTATGACGGTCTGCAAAACATTTCATTGAACCTGAACTCAAACACCATTGTCTTGGTGATTGGTTCGCTGCCTCAACCGAATGTTTCTCTGGAGAATCTTTCGCACAACAAATTGGTTGGCGGAGCCATCGAACTGACGTGGAGCGCTGCAGGAGATGTCGCAAACCCTTACTTCGGTGGCTGGCAAGTTTACAGATTAACCGTCGACGAGTCCGTCGGTACAATCTTCCCTGATCCAGAAGTTGAGACAAATGCAAACCTCTGGAACGTGCTGTTGGCAGACAGTGCCGTTGAGTTGGTTGAAACGGAATCCAGTGGATGGTTGGACCCAATTGCACTGGAAACAGGTACGTGCGCGTCGTATGCAGTCCTACCCACAAATCGAGCCGGGGTACCGGACCTGTCACGAATCAATGTCGTCATGGGCGAATCGGGCAATTCAAGGCTCTGTGGTGATGCGGTACCACCTTCGAGTGTTGTATCCTCGTTCAGTTACACATACCGATTTACAAATTCATCCGAATGCTATGACATGCAACAGAATTGGAATGCTTGTTACGAACTCAACATGACATGGACATGGCCTGCAAATGAAGCAGATGGAGGCGTAACATGGAATATCTACCGAATGGAAGTCCAGCCGAGCAATGTTGACTTGAAGTTCGCCACACCTCTAGCAACTGGCCTTACTGGAGCGCAAGGTGAACAGGGCTCATTCAATCAATCAGGACTTGAATCAGATGGTATTCGCCCTCTTCGCACATACTACTACGTGCTTGCACCGATTGATTCCAAAGGAAACGAGAAAACCCTCGGTCTTTCGAGCCAGAATGTGTTGCGAGTCAACATGGCCGATCAGTGGTGGGATTATAACCAACATCTGATTCCAGAGGAGCCTGCTCCTCCAGAACCCCCGTTCGGTGTTTCATGGTTCCAAGATGTGCTTGACTATACCGAAGTCGGAGAATTCCAAACTGCCGGACTTGCTGTCATTGTTCTGGTCGTTCTGAATGCCTTGTTCATTCCGATTACAATCAAGCGCCGTTCTCGATTAAAGCGAGTAATTGCTGCCCGGAAGCGTAATCAAACGACGTTGAACATGGCGGATGACTTCGAAGATTTCTTCGAATGATTCCATTGAAAGTTGAACCGTCATATTCATGACTCAACTGCTGGTGGCTCGCTTCGCTGCGGTGATCGCATAGCCTGGCCATTGCGCTGGATTGCTAATCCAGTGGGTTAAGTCCCTCGGGAGTTCGAATCTCCCTCACCGCGCCACTTATGCCAACGGTCCCAGTACTCCCAACCAGGTCGGTGGAACGAACGATATAACCACCAGCGAGAAGAACATCGCTCCAAGGTACGCCAATGAACGGAAGAACGATTTGGCTGCTTTCGGCATGCGACCGTTTTCGTCCAACGGCTCGTTCACATCGATTTGCCATACCGATTGTGCATACCAGACCGTAAGGCCGCCTGCAACAAAAGCCCAAAGGAGAGGAAGACCTGATTCCGGCCAGAAACACGGTACTGAACCGAGCAAAAACAACCCACCACAATAGAACTTGGACTCGGTAACGGTTCGTTTTGCTCCTTTTACCTCGTTCATCATTGGGACGTTTGCTTTGGCATATTCTCCGGAGCGATACAAAGCAAGCGCCCAAAAGTGTGGTGGAGTCCAGAAGAAAATCAACGCAAAGAGCATCCACGGTATCGGAGAGCCAAGGTCGAGTGGATTCATTGAGTTGATTGAATCTGCCGCTGCTCCAGCCCATCCAATCAGCGGAGGTGTTGCTCCTGCTGCGCCTCCGATAACGATGTTTTGCGGTGTTCTTCGCTTCAACCACATCGTGTAAATGAAGACATAAAATCCAACAGAAAAGAACGACCAGAACGCTGCCTTCCAATGCAGTAAGAAGAACAGTGAGGAACCTATCGTCGAAAGAAGCACACCAAACACAAGCACGGTCTTGGGCTGAAGCTGTCCCATCGGAAGCGGTCGTTTTTGCGTTCGCCTCATCTTTGTATCGATGTCACGATCGTACCACATGTTGATCGCATTTGAACCGCCAGCAGACAACGTTCCTCCTATCAACGTAATCAACGAAGTCCAAAGCGTGTCGGACCATGATCGTTCGATGTTGATTAAGTCATACCGAGCCAGTGAATCATGGACAAGGATTGCACATATCGCAGTTATTTGCAACAATACGATGACTCTCAATTTCATCAATTTAATGAGGAGGGAGGCGAATGATGGCTGGTCTTCAGTCATTCATCTCACCAATTACATCGGTTTTCCGGAGGTAGGCCAGCCTGAGCATCATCAGGGTTACAGCTGCTGCAATGAACGACGTAACACCAAACACAAGATGGAGCAATGAAATAAATTCTGGGAACTCTTTGGAATCGGCAAAAACAATGTACATTCCACCGACGAAGACGTTCAAAATCCAAAATCCTGTTACAACCTCGGCGGCTCTTGAGAAGGCTTCTCCTTCACCTGCGTCGCGCGCATCGACTCGAATTCTTGCAGCTGTTAGAATCAAAATCAAACCAACAATCGCTGCGCCGAATCTATGGATCATTTGAACGAGAATACCCGGACCGTCAATGCTCGGTAGAATTGAGCCCTGACACTTTGGCCATCCGTTTGGGAATCCAATACTGCATGATTGGTTGTAGTTTCCTCCAGCCGTACTTGAGACCCATGCTCCAAGAATCAGCAAAATAAACACGGAAGCAGTAATGCTGATCAAACGCTTCTTTTGTCGATGTAGGAACGATTTCGATGTCGACAAGAAAGCCCACTGTGCTCCTTCGTGAACACGCATCGCAATGTACTGCCAAACCAGCAATGAGGTGAAGATGCTCGCAAGGGAAAGATGCATTGCAACCGTCCAATCTGCGTTGTCAAAATAAACGGTAATGGCGCCAGCAATGGCTTGGATTATCAGTAAAAATCCCGAAACGACCGCAAGATTTCTGAGCCCTTCACCGTATTCTGATTTGAGTTTCTGTGCAACAATAGCGTTGATGAGAATGGGTACTGCGATAATACCGACCAGGAGACGATGGAACCACTCGACAAAAATCTCAAAGATTGTGTATCTGTGGTCAGCTCCACGGCTGTCAATTTGATCAGGATTCGCTTCCCAATAGGCAGCCTGTTCCGCTTCGTCAACGGCGAAACCCCACGTACCGAAGCACTGCGGCCAATCAGGACAAGATTCACCTGCATCATGAATGCGAATCGTGCCCCCAACCGTGATGATGAGCAAGGCCATCACTACGAGTACGAGGGGGAGCGTCGATGGTCGCTTCCACCAAGACTGGTCCATGTCAAGCCGTGAGGGCGGCCCTCTTTTAACAAGACCCTGCGTCCACGGACCATGAGGAAGCCAACAGCCTTGCTGGTAGCGCTATTTCTCGCTGTAATTCTCTCATCCCAATCCGTTGCTCACATCGGTCATTTCGGAGAATATGCTCCTGCAAAAATGTATGATGTCCGCACCTTTGATGTTGAATGCGCCCTCTCCAACGAGACATGTTCTTCGCAAGAAACAAAACACTTCATCGAATACTTCTCAGCAGATTGGTGCGAACCCTGTGCACTTGTATCGGAGGAACTCGATTCCCTTAACCGAACGGACACAGTTATCATTCAACACCACCCATCACCAGCAGACCTTCACTTCTATTCGGAATCCAACATACGATTGTACGAAACATACGGTTTTTGGGGAGTCCCTGATGTTGTTCTCAATGGGGAGGGACTTCTTGTCGGCCCGTCCCAATCAAATGAGTTGGAGTCAACATTGGACAACTTTACGCGTGAATGGACGGGCTTCCTCGAGCTCAACATGACCAACGGGCTGCTCTCATGGCAAGCAGATGACGGTCACGTTGTGCATGTTTGGATTACGAAAAATCGTCCTCACGAGTATTCGCTCATCGACCAGCCACTTGTCGTGACAGATCACGCCTTCGCCAATGTAACGAATCAGATTTTCAACTACACGAACGATACGAACGATACGAACGATACAAACGATTCAGAGATGCCATATCATATCTACAACAGCTCGATGAACATCTCACATCTTTTGGATGAAAACGTGACAAGCATTGTTGTAACACTTGAGACGCCCGGTCGAATTCCGCTGACTAGGGCCTCTTCTCTCAGTTCACAAGGGTACGATTTGGTGGATGAAGGACCAAACAATTTCTTCCCTGAGCAACCCAGAGAGGGTGGTGAATCGGATTTAGCCATCGCTGTCTTCGGTCTGATGCTTGCTGCGATCGTTCCAGCCTTCATCATGTATGTTCAGGCCGTTCGAAAACAGAAGGCTTTGACCGATGAGTCTGAATGAGAACCTTCCGATGGGTTGAAGAACATGACCTCAGTCGAAGGCAACGACGGTTACGTCATCAGGTGAAAAAATGGTCAAGCCAGCACGACTCCACACGCGTTTTGAACGAGCTCGAATCATCGGTGCTCGTGCACTCCAAATCGGAATGGGCGCCCCTCTTTACGCCAAGGAAGATGAGCTTCGTAAAGAGTTCAAGGCTGAACTTATTTCCCTGTATGGGCTTGAGGAAGCAAGCGTTCGCTTCGTCCTCGACCCCCTCAAGATTGCAGTGTATGAGTACGACAACGAACTCATTCCAATCGATATCGATCCTCACCTTGATGAGTGATTGAAGAACTGGCCTCCTCGTCGAACCAGCGGGTTGAATCAACCACTGAGTTCACCGGTCTCGCTCATAAAGCGAAGAACGACAACACCGATGACAATCAGACTGATTCCAACAACACCAGCGGAATCGATTTTCTGATCGTAAAGAAAGTAAGATACGATGGTGATGGTCGCAACGCCAACACCCGACCAGATTGCGTAGGCAACTCCGACAGGTATTGTATCAAGTGTAAGCGAAAGAAAATAGAAGGCTGCACAATAGCCGATGACGACGATAATTGAAGGACCCCAACGGGTGAATCCTTCCGTCGATTTCAGCGAGGCCGTTGCAACAACTTCAGAGAAAATCGCCAATCCCAAGAAAAGCCACTTGCTCATGACTTATATTGCTCATCGAATGCAATTGAACGTTGCGAATTCTTGCTTGTCGGGAACATGATTAATTAATATCGATAAAAGAGAATTCTGAGGGAGCCAACATTTCATTTGAAGAGCATGAAAGAATCCTTGCCCAAGCCCAAGCATTAGGTTTGAAATTGAGCGAAGATGGTCAACGTTGGGTCCTGATTGATGCTAATTCAGGGGTATCAGAGAGTCCAGATCCGAGTATGAAATCAGAACCTAAACTCAGCATTTTAGCACTTAATTACCTAGTCTTGTTTGCGGTAGTTGGGCTCTCATTCTTCTTGGTGATGCCCATTAACAATCTCGCATTGTTCTTTTTGCTACTCTTTATGGTGCCAGCAGCCCATGCTTTCATTGTCTCACACTATCTAGGCAAGGAATTCAATAAGGGACTTGAGTTCAATAAGGGACTTGGCTTGGCGTTTACCATCTCTCTTCCTGTTTCGATTTGGTCGTATTTTAATCAACTCAAATATGGTTGCTTTTGCCTTTTTTCATGCACATGTCCCCCAACACCATCCTACTATGAGTATCCCATGTTCACAGCGTTAATTGTAGCCATATTGCTATTCATTTACAGTGTGGTCCTGCAAGTTCGTGGCAAGCGGTCTCGTGGATTTGGAGTCTTTGTGGGACTTATCGTGTCGGCCGTTGTTTTCTGGGCATTGACCATCATTGGATTTTGGTCCTAAGGTAGAGCAGGTTCTTCTGATTGCAATATGTTGAAACTTGAGAAGATTGGCGATAATTTACGAGTGGTCAATCCCATCGGTCTTGCTTTCGCTAGATAACACGAAACCTTGTTAGCAGTGTATTGAAGTTTGACGATCAAATGACGTCGATTCGAACGGGGCTTGTGGATACCTTTTCTTCTGACGCTTTGTCGTTTTGTTGCGACTTGAAGAGCAGCGTGCAAAATGCAACACATACAACAAGTGGTAGCAACAAGGGCAAAAACATCTCAAGCGATTGTTGTACAAAGAGTGCAACAACGCCAATCAATCCAAAGATAAATCCCACACCGTTGAGGAGTGGAATTGAAGCTCCGTCGTCCATTTTTTGGCTCAGCATAATTTACATAAGAATTCTAAAGGTATATGACAGTATGTTTTTTCGAAATTGTACTTTTTCGCGAGGATGTGCTCGCAGTACATCGTTTTAAGGAAATATTTCGTTAGGATTTTCGTGTATTTTGTTACCCTTTTTTGTTATTTTCCAGTCCGTTTTTGTAATTTGCAGGTTTGAACATGATTTTTGATTCTAATCCCACCCGCATGGATACGCTGGATTTGTCTGAATGCATCAAGCGTTGAATCCGTAATAATCGGATTGAATCACATCTTCCAAGGATTGTCGTGGGAGAAGAACTGTGCGTACTGCCCAGAGATCGGTAAAGATTCGATAGGTTGCCGTCTTATCGAGATAATCGACGCCGCTCGATCCACCTGTCCCCATTCTTCTTCCGATCATTCGCTCAACCATTCGAGCGTGTGCGTGACGGAACAGAAGCATGGACTGTTCGAGTTGGACCATCGAGTCAATCAAACGGCGTGGCCACGAAAGAAGGGGTAATTCAGGATAGGATTCAATGAACAGCAAACCTGCTCGGGCGCGATTAGTGATGCCATTTGGCTTGAGAAAGTCTCGTGCTGATGCAAGATTTGCATCCATTCGCGGCTTCAGAGTGTCCGTGCTTCCGTGACCAATCGAAACCATGTGCGAGATGACTTGGTCGGCGTGCGAGGCCATCGTAGCAAGGTGGGCATCGACATAAGCATCAATGACATCTTGATCCCCTTCGTCAGAGGGCGTGGAACCGTTGACTGGTGTTCGTGCCAGCCAGGATGAGATAAGATCGACAATTGTTGGTTCTTTGGAAACCGACTGAAGGGTTTCAAATGCTTCATCGTTGATTTTTCCCTCATCATTGAGCTTTTTCATGTGGGCCATTGGATCCATGTCGGCGACGCGCGATTCTTGCTTAAGGCCGAGTCGCATCTCCATTGCTCTCATCTGCCAAGATTCGAAACCAGAAGAAGTACCGAGGCGATCCCTGAATGCAAGGAAGCCTTGTGGGCTTAGCGTCTCCATCACTTTCCATTGATTGGCAAGAAGACGAAAGATCTCGATGACGCGCTCGAAGTGATGAACGATTTTTGGCAAATACTTCTCATCCACGGAGGCCTTTGCAAGATAACCGTGGGCTGCACCGAGTTCTATTCGCACCTGTTTGAACCATAATTCGAACGCTTGATGTGTGATGATAAAATGCAACTCGTCATTGGTTGGAGATGGATTGTGCCCCTCTGGCCCGTCTTGCAACTGAAGCAATTCATCAAGACGAAGATACCCAGAATAGGTCATTCGATTCGTTGGTGAACCTGAACCTGCCATGAACTCTGATGGAGATTCGGCACTTGAACTCTTCACCCAATTGCGGTGAAATTCTGCCACACTATTGTTTTCCTAAGGATAACAGTCATAGAGTGCATACGAAACCCCTCGACATGGGCGTAGACCACTCCACACTCCTCTCATGGCTCGCGGACTACGATAAGGACAACATCACCATCGGTGTTGTTGCATCGCACTCATCCCTACAAATCCTCCATGGGGCACGTGTCGAGGGATTCCGCACGCTCGGTATTGCCGTTGGAGAAAACCGTCGACGCTTCTACAAAGCCTTCCCTGGTGCAGAACCAGACGAATGGTTAATGCTCGAGAATTATCGAGAAATGTTCGACTACGCCGAGTGGTTTCGAGAGAAAAACGTGATTATTGTTCCACATGGATCGTTGGTTGAATACCTTGGTAGCGAAAACTTTCGCAACTTAGAGGTTCCAACATTTGGTAACCGAGGGATCCTGCGTTGGGAAAGCAGTCGTGCAAAGCAACGTGATTGGTTGAAGGCCGGAGGATGTACAATGCCGAAAGTGCTTGAAGATCCGCACGACATCGACGGTCCGGTGATTGTCAAATACGCTGGTGCGAAAGGTGGCCGAGGTTACTTCATCGCTCGTGATTATCGTGATTTCCGACGAAATGTTGACATCGAGGAAGAATTTACAATCCAAGAATACGTTCTTGGTTGCCGGTATTATCTCCATTTCTTCTTTGACCCCCTTGCAACAGATGGTTATCAGGTTCAAGGGCGTGGTAAATCCGCCGGCAAGAATCTCGGACGTCTGGAGCTACTTTCAATGGACCGTCGTGACGAGGCAAACGTTGACGAATTCTACAAACTCGGATCATTGCGAGATTTAAGGGAATCTGGTATGGAGCCCTCGTTTGTTGTGACTGGAAATCAACCTGTTGTGATTCGCGAATCGTTGCTTCCGAGAGCGTTCGAAATGGCTGAGGGAACCGTGGCTGCTTCATTCGAATTGGAAGATGAATCAAGAGGCATGATTGGTCCGTTCTGTTTGGAGACCATCGTAACGGATTCGTTGGAATTCAAAGTGTTTGAAATCAGTGCACGCATCGTGGCCGGTTCAAACCCGTTTGTCGGCGGATCGCCTTACTCTGACATCAATGAAACCCGAATGTCAACTGGACGTCGCATTGCTCGAAGCGTACGAAATGCGCTCAAGGATGACCGCCTCGACGACATTCTTTCGTGACCTCAATCCAAATCGGGTGCTGGAGGGACACCAGAACCATCATCTTCGGGTTCAGTTCCTACCTCACTTTCAATTTCATCAACGAGTTCACCAAATTCAACTTGCTTTGGAGTGCTCTCATCGATGAGAATTTGGTCCGCACCGATCTCTCCGCTTTCAGCTCGTCGAAGTTGTTCTTCCAAATCTCGCTTGATTCGTTCCCTCTCTTCCATGGTAGGAACGCTGAAGGAACAGACGAGTTGTATCTCCTCACCGAAGGTCAATTCCCCAGTGTATTCCATCAGATCACCGTACGCATTGGCGATAACTTGGAATTTTGTCGGATCTTTGGAACGACGCTTCTTGTGCTTCTTGTAATAATGGACAAACACTTGGTAAGTCCCTGCAGGAGCTTCACCTTCTGGCCAAACCACGTTCTCAACTGGTTTTCGTGAGTCTGGTCGGACGTTCGCGTCAACATCCAGTTCACCGTTACAAGCCGATTTCCGATTCCCTCCGTGAATTCGCTCACCCGATGGGCAGACGACGTGGAGATCGAGATCGTTGTAATTGTTCCACATCAGCGAAACTTGAACATCGGATGAGCGAGCACCTTCTCGCTCAAGACGGGCTCGAAGTTCCTCAAGCGCACGGGAGGCAGCCTCTCGACGTTGGAGGGCTTCCTTTTCTTGCGCTGCACGAATTTGTTTCAAACGTTCTTCTTCTGCTGCTGCAAGTTCAGCTTGTCTCGCTGCTTCCTCTGCATCACGCTCTGCTTGTGCGGCAGCATCTCTTTCAGCGTTCGCTCGTGCCTCTTCAGCAGCACGTTCTGCCTCGATACGATCCTTCTCAGCTTGTTCCTCTTGTTCTTTCTTGAGGCGTTCTTGCTGTTCAGCAAGGGCTGCTTCTTCCTCTTCGAGGCGTCGACGCTCTTCTTCCTCTTCTCGACGAGCCCATTCCTCGTCACGGCGACGACGACGTTCGAGCATTTCCTCCTCCGTCTCCTCGCTTTCTTCTTCGTCAGGCGCAGGCGGTTCCGGCTCAACAACGGGCTCAACAACGGGCTCAACAACGGGCTCAACAACGGGCTCAATCGTTGGTTGTTCTTGTTGAATCAATGAGATGCTTCCACCGGACAAGTTTCGGCGTCGACGCTCAGACTCGATCAACATGAGTTTGCGTTCAAATTCTGAGCGAGCACTGGAAAAACTTGAACCTTGAACAGGCGTTCTTAATCCATCGGCAATCATGCCTTGCCGCACCTCAAGAGCGGCATCTCGGCGAATAAGAACCAACCAAACACCGAGAAGAAAGCCTCCTCCTAGGATGGCCAAAACAAGAATGGAGCCCGTTTCCATGATTCTCGGAAAGCACACTGTGTCTTTTATCATTTGCTTAGTTGATTTGAGGTTGCGTCTATGCAAAGCATTGAATGTGTCAAGCATCTCGTCACGCCATGAACAAGTCCGAACGGCTTGAACATCTCCTTCCAAACGGGAGAGGCGTATGGATTCCGATTGACCACGGAATGTCGGACTATCCAACCCAAGGTTTGGAGGACACGGAAGAATTGATTCGACAGTTGGTATCTGCTGGGGTTAATGCCATTGTTGCCCAGAAAGGGGTTGTGAGTCACTACAACCACCTTTGCAAGGACAGCAGCACGAGCATGGTGATTCACTTTTCTGCGTCGACCCGTCACGGTGGACGTGACGCCAGTCGGAAGGTGTCCGTAGGACAAGCTTCAGAGGTTGAAGCAAGAGGCGGTCTCGCTGCATCTGCCCAGGTTAACATTGGCTCTGAAGGTGAGGCAGAGATGCTGGAAGCGATGGGCGACCTGACCACGCAGTGCCACCAACTTGGATTGCCTGTTCTTGGGATGATTTACGCACGTGGGCCCAATCTTAACATCGTTGAAGGGGACCCAACACGGGGTGTCGCTCATGCGGCTCGAGTGGCTTTTGAGATTGGCTGCGATGTCGGGAAAACAACGTGGACCGGTGACGAAGAATCCTTCTCTCAAGTGACCTCCGCTGCTCCTATTCCTTTGCTCGTTGCTGGGGGAGCGAAAACCAATACCCATGAAATGCTGTCAATGGTCGAGAAGGCCATGAAAAACGGAGCTGCTGGTGTCTGCATGGGGCGCCAAGTTTTTGCCCATGAGTCCCCTAAATCCGTTGCAAAGGCATTGATGATGATCGTTCATGATGGTGCATCTGCGGAAGATGCGATGAAAGCCGTCAACCTATGAGGGATGAACATGGAAATATGGCTCGATGCACTCGATAAAACGGGTCATTTCGCTGTTGATGCCACGTTTTCAACAAAAGATGATTCTGATATTCGCTTGACAGATGGTCTTCTGTACAGGGATGGAGTGATGATTGGTGGACATGTTCACATCGATTCTGAAGAGGCCCAGACAAAGGCCCGCAGTCTAGCAGGAAGCGTCGAATGGATTCTACTTACCTTCGAGAATTGGTCGATGATTCCTATTGAGAACATTGTCGCCGCAGCAGAATCAACACCGACAAAGGTGGCTGCTCAAATCACGCAGCCTATCGAAGCACAAGGGGCTGGCTTCGCATTGGACATAGGTGTTGATGCTTTGTTGTGTTCCGAAGAATGCGTCGAAGCCGCCCAAGTTGTTAAGTCTCTACGGCTCGAGAATACAGTTGCGACAACTCCTGAGAGAACTGCCCACTCAACACCGGCCAAGCTTACAACCATGACGGTTACCGATGTTCAGGAAGGTCATTCTGGAGATCGTGTGTGCATCGATCTTCTGTCCATGTTGAACGAGGGAGAGGGTGTTTTGGTTGGCTCAACCTCTCGCTCATTTGCCCTTATTCACGGCGAAACTATTCAATCGAAGTACGTCCCAACAAGACCCTTTCGAATCAACGCTGGGAGTGTTGAGGCATACACCTACCTTGCCGACGGCTCCACAAAATACCTCTGTGAGATACATTCCGGTGACGAGATATGCATCATTGGGCAAAGCGGAGAATCGAGAACCGCAACCGTAGGTAGAATGAAAATAGAGACAAGACCACTCATTCTATTGAGGTTTCAAGATGAAAATACTAATGAAGGTCATGTATTCATTCAACAAGCGGAGACGGTTCGCTTGGTTCTAGAGAACGGTGGAGTCTGTTCGGTTACTGATATCTCCGTTGGAGATCGCATTCTCGGATGCTCATTTTTCTCTACTCGTCATGTGGGACAGAGTATCTCTGCACCGTCAAAGGAGCGTTGATGCATGGCAGTCTTGGGCAAAGGTGCTGCGCATGGTGCATGCAGTCTTCTCCACGCAGCAGGCACCGGTTACGGTGCAAGCATGGCACTGGATCTCCCGATTCTCGTCCGTATTTTGGACAAGAAGAGCAAGCGTGAACTGCATGATGAGGATGGTTTGTTACCCCATGTCGCTGATGCTTGGAAAAATGCAGGTCATGAATTCCCAATCGATAAGGCGGACATGCATTGGGCAGTTCAATCAAGGATTCCTGTTCGAGAGGGATTGAAATCATCCTCGGCTCTTTGTGTCGCAGCCGTGCGTGCTCTTTGTGATTCCACAGGAACCGATCTTGAATTGCATGAAATCGTAGCGATCGCTGTTGACGCTCAAGTCAGGGCTGAGATTACCCTAACTGGCAGCATCGATGATACATGGGCTTGCGCAACAGGTGGATGGAAATTAATCAATGCCAACGAGCCGGATGTTGCTCAAGGTGTTCTTCTCGAGGGGGATGGACCTGCGAGAGAGGATTGGAAGGTGCTTGTCGTTTCTCGTGGCCCTCGAGAGGCAAGACCAACGCTCGAGGATTTCCTCCCACATCAACAGCAATTTATTCAAGCACTCAATGCTGTCCAAGAAGGAAACGCATTGGTAGCATTGACACTCAACGGTCGAGGAGTGGTTGGGGCAACAAAAGACCAACGAGCAAGAATTCTTGCAAACGACGCACTCGTCAACGGCGCTCGCGCAGCAGGTCCGACTGGGTCGGGTACTGCGATCGTCATCGTCATTCCAATCCAATTGGAAGGCGTGATCAAACGAATCAAATCGTGGTATGCAAACAAGCACCCTGAATTTGATGTCATTGAAACGAGTTTCATTAATCCAGAGAAAAAAGACGCTGAGGAGTAAGGCTCAACTTCTTGAATGCGAGTTGTGTGGCTGAATTGAGCCCAATGAAGATGCGCCTCGGGGAATCCCTGACAATGACCTTGTTTGGCGAAAGTCATGGACAGTTGGTTGGAGCCTTGTTGGAGGGCGTCCCTCCCGGACTCCAAATCGATGAGAAGCGTATTGCACAACGTATGATGACTCGACGACCTGGCGGTCATTTTGCAAGCAAGCGGAACGAAGATGATACGGTGGAGCTGCTTACAGGCGTCCACGAAGGTTTTGCCACAGGGCAGCCGATCTTACTGCAAATCCGGAACAAAGACTCCCGTTCGAGTGATTACAGTTTCATTCCCAACCATCCACGACCGGGTCATCAAGATCTCCTCATGCAAATACGAAGTGGGGGGTTTGCTGATTTGCGAGGCGGGGGTTCCTCCTCTGCTCGATTAACCGCAGGTATTGTCGCAGCGGCTGCACTCGTCGAGCCACTGCTAGGTGACATCAAAATCGAGGCACATGTTGGTGCAATTGGACCTATTGAAGCAGCACCAATTGATACGTGTCCAGATGCATGGGAAAACGAACTCTGCGAGCAACTTCGCTGTCGCGATCCAAATGTTGTCGAAGAAATGAAAGAACATGTTACAGCAATTCGAAAACAGAAGAATTCGACTGGAAGTCGCGTTGATGTTCTCATCAGCAACCTCCCACAAGGAATTGGTGAACCTTGGTTTGACGGTCTTGAGCCTGCACTTGGACGCGCCTATCTTTCGATTCCTGCTTGTCGAGGTGTGGCTTTTGGAAAAGGGTTTGAAGCGGTTGAGATGACGGGCCTCGAGCACAACAGCCCATGGGGAGGCTCCAAACAACAGCCACTGCAAGAAGGAGAGCGTCCTGATGGAAGCATTGCTGGTCTGTCGTCTGGTTCGGACCTCTATGCCAAGATTGCGTTGAAGCCGCCCTCGAGCATAGCTCACGAACAAACGACGTTGGATTTGGCTGATGGTCAAAAGAAACCTCTTGTTGTCAAAGGACGCCATGACCCTGTCCTCGGTCCAAGGGCTGTGAGCGTTGCTCGGGCAATGACGACGTTGGTCCTATGCGATCTCATTCTCAGGAAACGTGATGCGTTGTGACCAAGCGAATCATTCACAAGTTTGGGGGCTCATGCCTCCGAGAACCTGGAGACATCGAGAAAATTGCTGAAGTGATTCAAGGAAATCACCAAGCGATTCTTGTTGTTTCTGCACTGTGGGGTACGACCGATCGATTGTATCGTGCTGCGAAGGATCCACGATATGCAAGTAGATTGGTTCAGGACTTGTCAAAGCAACATCTACGCTTCGCTCCAGGTCTTGATTCATCAAAGAACGCCCATTTGTTTTCCATGGTTCTGCACACGCTCAAAGACGCTCTGCGTTTGTTGGCCCAAGACCCGAATGACCAATCTGCATTGAACAACCTTCTCGCATCGGGAGAGCGCTTGAGTGCATTGGTCGTTGCACATCGATTGCAAGAATATGGTTTTGATGCATACCCGCTTGGCGCTGAAGACATCGGAATCACTCTCGATGGAAATTACCAGGCCAATCACGTCGATTTGCAAGCATCAAGCACGAAACTCGACCGAGAGACACTTCACGGCACGCCGGTTATCACGGGTTGGTTTGGTGAAGGACAGAACAAGGACATAGCAATCCTCAGCCGAGGTGGCTCGGATCATTCTGCGACTGCAATTGCAAATCTCATTGAAGCCGATCGGGTCATCCTCTGGAAAGATGTACCCGGAATATTCAGATTAAACCCTCGTTGGGGTATCCGCTCGGAAACAATCCCGTATCTCGATTATTTGGAAGCAATTGAATTATCCCTGATGGATACACCTGTCCTGCACCCCTCTACAATCGAACCACTCATTGAACCAAACATCCAGTTGGAGGTTCGGCATCTCCACCACTCAGGTGCTGAACAGAAAACCATCGTTGGACCAAGACTCCCTGAAGACCAACTGAAAGCAGTCGGCTGCCTTCCAAATGTCATCAGTCTTGGCTTCTCCCACCATCACGTGGATTCACATCAACGCCAGCTTGTGAAGATTCTTGGTGAGTTAGCCCAAAATGAGGTCCATTGGTGGGGTTTGGAATCCAGACTAGGCGATTCTCGACTCATCGTCTCACAGCATGACATGCATCGTGCGGCTTCGATTTTCGATCGATTTGACATCGAAGCCGATCATCATTATCACCTCGGTTTATTGTCACTCATCGGATGTCGAGAAAGCGACATGGCTGAAATCAATTCATTGTTTGATTCAACCGAATATGAACTTACTTGGCTCAATCAGACAAGCTCAGCAGCACGAGTGGCAATCGACGGAGAAGATTTGAGCGAGGCTCTCCAGATGTTGCACAGCTTCATTCAACAAAGAATTCAAGCTAAGATTCAGCAGATTTGATTCACTCATCGTTGCCTTCTCGGCGCTTCTGAATGTATGTTGGAAGGTCAAGAGCAAACAATCCCCCAACAACCAGGAAGACAAACAGCGTTCCAAGCGCTACACCGTAGACGGATCCAAGTTCGACTGATTCACTCAAACGGGTTGCAGTATCTTCTGACAAAATCCCCACCACCCATGGTAGGATGGTGTTTGCAGAGAGAACCAGGGTTGCAAGAACGGTTGCGACGATTGGATTGATAATAAGCGAGCGATGGTATTTGCCAACAATTTTCTTTGGGTTCATGACATAGACTTCGTTTGTTCGAATGCTTGTGTCCAGCATTGAGTAACGAAGGACTCCGTTTGATAGTTCGAAGTACATGATAAGGAGAACGGAGTAAATGACGACCAATGAGGCAAGAATCGTTGGGCTATCTGCCAGCCCGAAGAGATTGTTCACACTTGTCTTCGATGAAGCAAAGCGCATGATAGCCAGAATAAACAACACATACGATCCGAGCATATATCGCGCATCTCGCTGGTAAGCGCCCCAGAAACCAAGACCTGTCGCACCCACAATAATTCCAATCTGGAACAACAGTGCGAGGTCTGCGCTTCCAAGAAGCATGAACCAAATGGTTCCCTCTGGAGGCGATATGATGTAGGTAAGAAGGGCAAGTCCAACGAGGATTACGTAGACGCCAAGTTGCATGTTTTGCACAAACTTGTCCGGAGGTAGGAATTTCATTTTCGGAACAATAGGTCCTCCAATAAGGCTCTCAATGAAGGAAGGCATTTCCAATTCAGGAATTGCNTCCTTTGGTATTTCAGAGCCAATGCCTGCCTGACCGGCTGCCTTTTTCCGACTTGGAGCGGACGAACGGACAACCTTACCATCATACAGATGGGCAGTATCAGAGGACGGTTTTCGCATTGTCATGTTCTCACCTCAGAACCCTCTTGCACCTGCAAGTGCTGTTGACAGGAGCATATCAGGCTCCCAATCCATGATGTTCACACCGAGTCCACGTAACTCACCGATCAGAACGTCTCGTTCTGTCTTCATGACCTCGTAGCCTGTTCGGTCAAGTCGCTTTGCATCGAACTCAAACTCAAGTGATGATGGNGTAAGCACAGTGACGTCGAAATCACGAGCTCGGAAATCTCGTAGTGCATTAACAATGGTCGGGTCGTCCTCTAAATTTGAGAGGAAGATGATTGGACTACCTTTGTTGATGTGTGGTAGAATTCGGTTGACAACAACTTGGAGAGGAATGTTTCCACGAGCGACTGCTCCTGCAAGTTTTGTTAAAATCACATANAGTTGCTTCTTTCCAGTGTCACGGTCGACGCTCACCACTTCATCCCCGTACACAACAACGCCTACAGAGTCACGACGGCCCAAGAAATACTTGGCCAAGGAGGCAGCAGCACGCGTGGAATAAACCAACGCGTTGCGACTTACTGGACCTGTTTCGCTCACAGCACGTGAATCGATGATGATGATGACGTCAGAGACTGCGTCTCGTTCTCGCTCATTGACCATCAACTTGCCTGAGCGCGCATAGGCACTCCAATTTATTGCACGGAAAGAGTCTCCTTCGAAGTACTCACGGAGCGAGTAGAACTCAGAACCGGGACCAGGTTGGCGAATGTTGACAGCGCCAGTAAAGATCTTCGGGACACGGGATTTGACAAAGGTCTCTTTGAGGTCCTCCATCTTCGGGAACACAAGGAAATCGTTGTAGACATGCATTTCTTTTTCCTTGTGAAACAAGCCGAACGGGTCTTGAATCCGAACAGCAACAGGTCCTATGCTGTAAAAGCCTCTTAGTGGACATTCAAGTGTGTACTCGATGTAGGTCTCACGTCGTGGGCCGAGTTCCATCAGAATGTAGTTCGAGCCTTCCTTGATACGCATAACCTCTGGAACTCGATCTCGAACTTCGAGAATCTTTGCAAGTCCAGAATTGTTCTGCATACGTAACGTTACTGTCAATTCACCGTCCTCAAAAATTCGTGCTCCTGAGAGTTTTCTCATCGCAAGGACGCTACCTAATGCAACGCCTTCCTCACCAGTCCACTCATCGGCGCGACGGCCACTGGAGGCAACGTCAGCATGGCCGCCGAACAATGCAGCCCACGTTAGGAATACGAAGATCACAACAGCAATTGTGACCAGCTGCGAATTCCTAAGCGTGAGGCCAAGAAGATACATGGCGACTGCCATGCTTCCTAGCATTGCTGATTTGCGACTCCACATCCGAGAACACCTCTATACAAGTTCGAATCAATGTCTTCAAACGGTAGGTACTGGAACTTCTCGTAGAATGCTTTGCATAACTTCGCCAGCCTCGAGACCCTTGATTTGATGCTCAGGTTTGAGGATGATTCTGTGTGCAATCGCAAGTTCTGCAACCGATTTGATGTCATCAGGTGTCACGAAGTCACGTCCACGTAGTGCGGCCGCTGCACGGCCAGTCTTGAGCAATGCTTGAGAACCACGAGGCGAAGAACCGACGAGAACACGAGGGTCCTCACGAGTTCGAGCAACGACTTCGACCATGTACATNCGAAGGGCAGGGTCGACGTAGACGTCTTCACAAGCCTGTTGCATTGCGATCACACGTTGTGGATCAGTGATTACATCGACATCGACAGCGTCTTTACCACGTGTGATACGTCGAGAAAGAATCTCGTCTTCATCAGCACGGTCTGGGTAACCGACACTCATCTTGAACATGAAACGGTCAAGTTGGGCTTCAGGAAGTGGGTAAGTACCCTCNTGCTCGACAGGGTTCTGGGTTGCCATAACAATGAACGGAGCAGGGAGTTTGTGGGTAACAGTACCGATGGTTACTTGCTTCTCTTGCATAGCCTCAAGCAAAGCTGCTTGTGTCTTTGGCGGTGCACGGTTGATCTCGTCAGCAAGAAGTAGGTTACAGAACAAAGGTCCTGGCTTGAATGTAAANTCACCCTTCTTTGCGTCGTAAATGTTGGTACCNGTAATGTCCGCTGGAAGCAAGTCAGGCGTGAATTGAACACGCTTGAAGTCACAACCAAGGGCGTCAGCAAACGTATTGGTCATCAATGTCTTTGCCAATCCAGGATAATCTTCGAAGAGAAGGTTACCGTTGGAGAGGATATTGATGAGAACGTTGTCGATGACGTGGCTCTTACCGATAATGACTTTCTGAACCTCGGCGCTAATCGCTTGTGCGATGGCGCCAACGGCGGAAAGTCGCTCACGGACTTCTGGGGTGCTTTGGTGCTTCGGCTGGGCCGGAGCGGCCGGTGCTGCAGGGGCGGCGGGCGCTACTGGTGCTGCTGGCGCTACTGGTGCGGCTGGTGCCGCAGGCATAGGTGCTGCAGGTGCAGGTGGCGCTGGTGCCGCTGGCGCTGCTGGCGCTGGCGCGGGCGGGGCTGCTGGTGGTGCGGGGGGTTGCATGTCATTTTCCTCCTTTTTTCTTCAGTTTCCCCAACGACGAATGACGGGAATAATATCCCTTAATTCTTCGTTGGAATAGGATCTCGCTGAACTCACGAGTTCAACCAGGCGTGGGTCACGGACCATCTGCATAATTTCAGCAGGGGTCTTTCGGGCAAATTCATCCCGAGTTAGATCATTAAATTGCCGAACTTTGGAAAGGAATGCCTCTCGCACTCGGACTTGGTAGAGAGAGGAATCTACTTTTGTAGGACGTTCTCTGAATCGGGTTAAATCGAAAACATGTCGCCAGTTTTCTTTTTCGGGCACAACCATGATTGCGATGGCCAATAGTGCGAACAGGTTGAGGATAATCAGCCATTTGAGGTAAGCGTCACTGGTCAATAACACAACGGCACCGATCGCTTCTGTGAAGGGTTGTGTTGCGATGCTCGAAACGTGTCGGCTTTCATCGAAGACGATGTTGAATTCGTCCGTGTTACGAGTAATTTGCGAAGAGAGTTCATCGTTGTCGAATTCCATCATGTCTCGGATGAGTGCACGGAAGTACAGCTGGTTCCCTCGCCATGTTGTGTCACCTTGCGTGGAGGCAAGTCCATCCGGGTCTGAATCCCAACAACTATGCCCGTTTGCTATGTAAATGTCCCCGCATTGTGCCTTTCCNGTAAGGTCAGCGGTATCAAAGTCCCAGAGATGGTTTGCGAATACAGAATGGTCGGATACGAATACAATGCTGCCCGTAACAGAGACTTCCCCATTGTCGCCGTCAGATTTCGCATCATAGGCTTCGATGTTTGGATAATCAACTCGGACGATAAGGTCCGTCTTTCCAGTCTTTGGNTTTGCAATGTTGTTAATGTCAAATCCTGAGCGAGCGACAAACGCTTGGTCACTTGCAGAGGCGAGAACACTGACTTCTCGAGTGTCATCTTCGATATCCAGAACCTGTATTGCGGTCGGTGAATGGAAAAGAACCGGCATCCTGCAATTGTCTGTCTCGCCNGAACNGACTTCAACCTCGGTGCAAGGCGTTCGTANGGATGCTTCATCCATCANATCGAGGTCTTGACTTACAGAAGCAACCGACCAAAGTCGAGTTTCTTGTGGAGCTAAACGTACTGCTCGATCTGCGGTATCGGTAACTTCGTAATACCACTTCCCATCCGAGACGGGAGCATCGAAGTAGAGTACACCAAATTCCTCAGCAACACGCTTGGCGTTGGTAGAATTCGCTGCCAAGATAACCTTGCCACCCTTTTCGGTTACAAAATCGTGAATTGCTTGTGCTTCTGCGGCATCGAATGGCTTCTCAGGAGCAGCGATAATCAGCATCGTGCGATGGGGGTCTTGCCAATCGTTGACTAGCATTGGCGTGGACATTGTGTTGTAAATCGAGTACTTTTCACCGGTCGTTCCGTCTTCGCTCTCTCCAAGAGTATCCCGCATGATGGAAAGTTGCTGATATTGATAGTCGCCCTCAGCGTCTCGTACATAGGGCGAGAAGACTGTTTCTTTGGATGAGGAAGCAAAAACGATCAAAACCGTTGACAGAAGAATAGAAACGACGAGGCCCACCATCAGTTTCTTTTCAACAGAGAGTTTTGTTTTCTCTGTCTCTGCCATAATTTCACCTCATTCTGCGGCAAGCGCAGTATGTTCTTTTCATCGGAATCACGATACACACATAATGATTCTCCCTTGACGTTTAGAGAGTTTTTTATGGTATCAGTGCAACCTAAGACGCCCTAATCAGTCCACTTCGAGGCGATTTCGTCGGAGATGTGCCACGATTCCAATTAATACAAACAACGTTTGTGGACCAAGTGCTGGCAGGGCCGACGAACCGTCAGAATCGGAGCCAGAATTTGATGAACTTGAACCCGTATCACCTGTGTTTGAGTCTTGCTCACCACCGGACGCATCAATGTCGATGCTGAACGACGTGCTACGCTCTAATCCATTGCCTTCAGAAGTCACGATAATCGTCACTTCACAGGTCTTGGTTGGATGGGCGGTTGAGGGAGCAATCCTGAATGTAACTTCCATGGCTACGTTTCCGTTCACACCAGTCGGCTGAATTTGCGTATCTTCTCCAGACTCAAGGCCTTCCATATCGAGGAGAGGGCAACTGCGAATCTCGGCTTCGATTTTGCTGGCAGCATCAACGCTGTTGCCCATGTTGTTGAGGAGCAGTGTCTCCTCAACCCAAGTGCCTGCGTCAACTGAATTGATGGAGAGTGAAATTTCTGGAAGAAGCTTATGATACCTGGGAACGTTTAGATCTGCTTCGATTTCTTTTGGCGATACAGGAGCTCCTGCTGCATTTTCCTCTGCTGTGACTTTCATACCGATTTTGTCGCTTGGTGAATGACTACGGACCTCATCGGCATCCGATGTCGCTAATTCAATCGAGAATGTTTCATTTGATTGTGCGCTAACTGTAATCGATTCTTCGAAAGACGTTTCAATGAATTCAACATCATCCTCGAACTCAACAACGATTGTAAGGCTTAGGTCGTTTACTCGAGGATTATCCACAAAAAATACCAACGTGTCCTCAATCCTCCACTTTTCTCCATCGAGGGCAAGATCATAACTAGGTTCAACCTCAGTTTCCCAACCAAATTCCCACTCATTGTTGGATGGGAATTGCCCAGAAGTCAACGGCAGCATTGCAATGAAAAGGAGAGAGAAGAGGATAATTGCAGCCCGTTTCATGACGAATCACCAAGGATTTCTCGAAGACTTCGCTTTGCAAGTACCCTCACCATCGATTTGCGATACCTTGGTGGAAGCGCAGTGTTGTTGACAGGTTTGATGGATTTCATTATCGCCTCGGAGAGAGGGTTGATGAGCTCGGATGAAAATGATTCATCGAAGGCATCGATTTCTGCTTGATGCGAACGAGGAATCGATTCCAAGGCTGTTGATGCAATGCGTAGCGATGATGGATCTCCACGAATCCAGGAGGAAGCAACACCGGCCTCTGGAAAATCCCATGACTCTCGAACACGGAGTTTCTTGTATGAGCCAACTCGATTTTCAACGCCTTGTGGGAATGTAACTTTTAGCACAAATTCACCTTCTTCCAGAATGTTTCTGGTAATTCCATCGAGTTGGAAGAATGCTTCAGCAGGAACCTCTCTTGGACCATGCGGGCCGATGATGTGAATTGTACCCTCCAAGACAATGAGTGATGGAGCGAGGTCGCCTTGGTAAGTAGCGACGCAAAGTGTGTTTTGATTTGGAATAACCCGACAATCTGACCCCGTTCCACAATCTTCCTTGTGACACCAATCGATCGAGCGCCGCCAGTCCTCACTTTGATTGATCCAGAAACAGCGTGTATCAAGACAGATGTTTCCACCCACAGTCGCATTGTTTCGCACCAATGATGAAGCAATCTTACTCGCCGCGGAAGCAATGAGGGGATGGACACTGTCGGATGTTGTCAATGCACCCAATCGCGCCATTGCTCCAATCTCATGCATAGAAATTGTATCCAGTCCAGCAATCTTTGCGAGGGAAATAACGTGCTTTTTGACATTGATGTGCCATTTGTAATTTGGTAAAATATCGGTGCCGCCTGCAACCCAATCAAACGATTCTTCATTTGCTATGAACGACGATGCGAGTTCGCACGCTTCTTCAACAGTGTTTGGATGATGAAGATTGAACGGTGGCATCAACATCATTGTTCACCCCCCATTTGGCGTTGCTCTTTTTTCAGCCAAGCTTTGCCGGCAAGTCCGAGTTCAGCGAGTTGTTCTGGCACCGGTTCAACTGCAGATTTCCATCCTTCTACCTGATCCTCAAGTGGTTGGTTTGGATCAAAGCCAAACAGCACACCATTGACATAGGCACTCGTATCCTCGCTTCGCTGACGTCGACGATCCCGATCCTTGTGTTCAGAGGCTCGTGCAACCAATGTCGACTGTAGTGAACTGTGCTCGAGGCGTGGAGAGGGCATCTCAGTTTCGTCAATTCCACCCAATTCCTTGGTTTTGGCAGAAATCGCTTTCCATACCACATCGGGCGTGAGTGGTAAATCTCGAATCCGCACACCAATCGCGTCGTATACTGCATTGACAACTGCAGGTAGAATCGGCAAGAGAGGTCCTTCACCTGCTTCTTTCGCTCCAAATGGACCCTCAGGGTCTGACGATTCAACGATGATTGGAGTCACGTGAGGCATTTCATGGATGGATGGGATTTTGTATTCTAAGAGGTTTGCATTTTGCAAATGACCGGTACGCCCGTAGACCATTTTCTCTGAGAGGACCTGTCCCAATCCCATGTGACAAGAACCAATGATTTGGCCTTCCACAGCAAGTGGGTTCAATGCTTTACCACAGTCATGAGCAGCCCAAACGTTTGTGCATGAAACAAGACCGGTTTCGACATCGACATCAACCTCTGCAACATACGCCGAGAACGAGTAAGCAGGAGCGAGCCCGGCAGCGGCACCTTTGTGTACACCACCCATTGGAGGTGACCGATAAGCACCGCTGGAGATGAGTGAGCCTTTGTCTTCTTGCGCCTTGTGAAGGGCTTCGAGATAAGAGACGCCGACGGCAGGGTCGTGCTTGTAGTAGATGCGACGGTCGTTGAGGACAAGGACATCGGGGTGGTATCCCAACATTTCCCAAGCAGCATTGAGGAGCTTTTCACGGATATCAAGCGCTGCTCGAATCGCAGCGTTTGCATTCATGAACGTGACTCGGCTTGAATACGAACCCAAATCCACTGGACTTGTGTCGCTTTCGTGTGAACGGACATGAATCATTTCGATTGGGAGGGCCAAAACTTCGGAAACAACTTGCGCCACGGCTGTAGTCGAACCTTGACCAATATCGGCGGCTCCGGTATGAACGGTCACGCCGCCATCCATGTCAATCTGCATGTGGACGGTTGCATGTGGGAAACGATTCGGATCCCAGTGAATTGGGAGGCCCGAGCCTGAGATGAAGAAGCCGCATCCAATTCCGATTCCTTTACCGAGTGGCAATTGTCGAAACTTCGAATCCCATTCCGACCCTTCGCGTACTTTCTCGAGGGCTTCTCGCATTCCATTGGATGTAATTCGGAATCCAGAAATTGTTCGGCTGTGTGGAGGAAGTAAGTTTGCGAGACGAAGATCGATTGGGTCAACTTGCATTTGCTCCGCCATTTCATCGAGGCCTACTTCCACAGCGCATCGAGTGTTGACGGCTCCGTGGCCTCTCATGGCGCCACTGGCCGGTTTATTTGTCCAGACACGTGCGCCCGTATAGTGAAACGAACCAAGCTCGTAGGGAGCGGTTGCGAGGACGCCGTTGTAATACGATGTGACGTGACCAAAAGAAGCGAAACCACCGCCGTCAATGAGTGCGTCAATGTCAAAACCGGAAATTCTTGCTTCTTCATCCGCAGTCATCTTGACTTCAATGTAGCTTGGATGTCGACCCCGATTAATCCAGTAGACTTCTTCGCGAGTGAAATTGATTCGAACAGGTCGCCCTGCCTTTCGCGAAAGGATTGCAGCGCACATTTCGTGTGGGAACGGGTCCGATTTACCACCAAATCCTCCTCCAACAAACGTTCGGATGACGTTGATTTGATGCATGGGGACTTCAAGAACAGTGGAAAGTGCACGGTGTACGTAATGGGGCACCTGCTGTGGCGTGTACAACTGCAAACGTCCGTTCGGATCCCAGTGGGCGACGACAGCATGCGGTTCTGTGAATCCATGATGGACCCCCTCCATCCGCCATTTCCCGTGTGAAGATGCAGTAGGGTCTTCAACAAGACTTCGATCGCCAAATTCTTGAAACACTCGTTTCTGTACGTTTGTGGTTCCAACGTGATACTTTCCTCGCCAGTGAATAGGTTCATCTTGATCCTCTAAGCCCTTCCTCGGGTCAAAGACAGGTTCGAGCACCTCCCATTCAATTTCAAACAAATTGAGTGCTTCCATGGCCGTTGCCTCATCAACTGCAGCAACGCATGCGACGAGGTCTCCAACGTGGCGCACTTTCTCGACTGCCATCGCATGCTCGTCTTTCGTGACCGGTAGAACACCAAACGTGTTCGGTGCATCTGCACCAGTAGCAACTGCGAGAACTCCCGGCAGGGCCTCGACTTTTGTTGTATCGATGGACTTTATTTTCGCATAATGGTGCGGAGAACGTAGTATCTTACCGATGATTTCGTTTGGTAATCTGACATCGTCTCCATACCACGCCTGACCGGTTACTTTTGCATGAGAATCCACCAGTGCCCGCGACTTTCCAACTTCTGTACCTGTTCGATAACGGTCGTGGATATGAGAACCTGCGGGTTGCGGTTCCTTCCCACCAACAGATTCTGGAATGAAATCAAGGTCTCTTGGCGCCATGTTTGGTCGAGAACCCCCCGAACCAGGCGGCGGAAATTTTTGTTTTCCTGCAACACGCTTACCATCCTTACGGGTACTGCCTGAGGAAGCACCCGGCTGCTGTCTGTATCCACCTGCCATGAAATCACCTTGCATGGCCTGGCGGCATCGATGGTTCATCGGGCCCAGCTGGATGTGGATTTGGATGAGGGTCGCTGGCCGGTGCTGCTGCCGGTGCATCACCGCGCTTGATTTCTGCGGCAGCTTCTATCGAATCGACAATTTGCTGATAGCCTGTACATCGACAAAGATTTCCGTCAATTGCAAGTGCAATCTCCTCGCGTGTTGGTGTTTGATTTTCTGCGAGCAGCGCTTCGGCACTCATGAGGAAACCAGGCGTACAGAACCCACATTGAGAACCTCCGTGTGTTGCAAAGCAGGTTTGGATCGGGGCAAGATAAGCCCCGTCTGCAAGGCCTTCCACCGTTGTAATTTCTTGGCCTTCGACTTGCCCAGCCAAACACAAGCAGGACAGCCTAGGTTCTCCATCGATAAGCACGGTGCAGCAACCGCAGGTGCCCAAATCGCAACCACGCTTGACACCAAGCATGCCGACCTCATCACGCAGTACGTCGAGAAGAACGGCATTTGAAGGAGCGATTGCTTGAACGTCCTGTCCGTTGACGGACGCTGACCATATCGTCTTTGGAGCGGAAGGAATCATGGTCACATGCTCTTTTCCAACCACACTTCTCACCAATCCTAACCTTGAGAACTCCGTCTATGAATGTAAGGTTTCACTCCATTCCAAGGACTATGCCTTTTCTTCCCAGTATTGGTTTTCAGAGAGATCAGAGTCGACTGCATCAAGAATCTGCGCATCCAAATAGTTTCTCAAATCCTTGCCTGCCAACGCCCCTTCTTCTCGGTTTGAAATCAGAGACACGAGAAGCAAAGCGAGGAGGAAGAGTACAACGCCGGCGACTGAAACAAGAACAATTGTCCCACTTGAGAAACCATCGCTGCTCGCTGAGACAACGGGATTCTTGCTGTCATCCATGACCATTATTTCTGCTGTGACAAGTGGCGATGAGGAACTGGTATCGCTCGTGTGTTGTATGCCACGAAGTGAGATTGTGTGGTTCCCCATGACTGCAATGCCTGGTAGATGTTCGATTTGGCTGATGATGTCGATGATTGACAGTTCGCCAGAGGTATCGCCTGAATCAAAACTGTAAATGTTGGACCAGTCGTCACGGAGATGGTTGCTTCTCCATTGAACACTTTCCATGTTTTCGCTGACTTCGAATTCGATGCTATCCCCTCGCTCAAGGTGGATGCGGTTGTCCAGTGTGGACGGTGTTGAAACCACGACGCTGAGGTTTGTGTCAAACACATAGTCGCGTTCTGCGGCCTCTAGAAGCGCATCGAGGGCTCGCACTTCGCCGTGCCCATAGACGTTGTTTTGACGGTTCTTAGGGATCAAATCTTCAGCACATGGTTCGTTTGCTCCCATGTAGTGGCACTGTCGATACGTTGCGGTTTCCTGCATTATGTTGCGAATGTCAAACGGTGAAAGATCTGGGTTGGCCTGAAGCATCAAGGCTGCTACACCGGCAGCACCCGGTGTCGCCATACTCGTGCCGCTAAAGGCGACATATCCATCTCCAGTGTTGTGTGCGACCGACATAACGCTCGAGCCAACATAAGCAATGTTTGGTTTGATTCGTCCTTCTTCAGTTGGACCCTGACTGCTGTAGACGGCAATACTGGAATCTTTATCCAGGGCGCCCACAGTAATTGCGTCTTCAGCGCTACCAGGGGTTCCGATTTGAGCAGAAACGCCGTTGTTTCCAGCAGCGATGAACAAGGCAATTCCTGCTCGAACCATTTCGTTTGCGTAACGATTTACGCTGTCTTCTTCCGAAGAGGTCCATTCGATCGCTCCTGGCCCGCCGAGGCTCATCGACGCAGCACGGATGTTGTACTCATATCGCTTTTCCACTGTCCACTCCATTCCGGCCATGACGGTCGCAAACGAGCCACTTCCACCTGAATCGAGCACTTTGACTCCTACCAACGACGCTTGAGGAGCCATTCCTGGATGTTCGTAATTTGGAGCGCCAGTTCCAGCAGTTGTTCCCGCGCAGTGGGAACCGTGTCCTTGGTCGTCGTAAGGGTAGACTTCGGTGCCGTTTGTCAGACTTGGATTGTTAACTGGGTCATAAAACCCAATGATCTTCGGGTCGTGTGTTTCAGGATTATCGTCTTGGTCATCAAGACTGGAGTGATTGCCGTCGATTCCCGTGTCGATGATGGCGACAGTTGTTCCGGATCCATCGTAGCCTGTCTGTGCCCATGCTGTGTCCACGCCGTGGAGTACGGCAGCATCCCCGTTGGCGACGGTTAGAATTCCGTCGAGTTCAAGCATCACAACTCCTGGGAGTTGGGAAGCCTCAAGGATGCTCCCAACAGGAACCCGCCCAGCGAGAGCATCAATGCCCTTCAATGTCCACTGATGATCGTAGTCAACTCGATTCTCAAGCATTTCGATTTCAGCATCGCCCGGAGTGTAAGAAAAGTCGATAATCAATGGCAACGTTTTGTCATCATCCAAGAAATATGGATTCTTTTGATGGACTTCAATCATGTCTCCAATGCCGTTTCCGTCTCGGTCGACTGTGGTTTCAACCCACCAGCCCTCCTCGGTCTCAGGGTTGGATTCAGTGGGTACTGTAGCAAGGACTGTCGGCAACATAAACATGGCAAGACAAACGATTGTTAACGTAAAACGCGGCATCTTCGCACGGCTCATGCTAACCCCAAGAATTACTATTGTTTGAACTCTTTCAATTCGAGTGTAAAAAAATCCATCCCAATTGCTACTCTGGGTGTTAATGCTGGGTGTTAATTTATATTGTAATCCTCAAGTGTAGTACTGATTCAAATGCCAGCACCACAGAGGAAACCCAAGCAAATGGTATCGATTGCGAACGATGCGATTTTCCCTAAAGAGGAGGATGAAATCCCATTCAAGCCAGTTATAGTACGTGCGCCTGGACACACCAACGGTGATTCACTCGAACGATTTACTGAAATCATCATGTTTGGCGTAGCGATGGTTGGGATTTGGATAGGGCTTTTCCTCATCGCATACGGAGGGGATGTGGGCGAAGAGCGATACATGGTTCTTTTTGCTGGAGGCCTAATCTCTGCAGTAATTGCCCTCTCTATGGTCGAATTTCAGGCGAAAAAGAATGAATATCACCTGATGATATCTCAAAATTACCTACTCGGACTCTCCTTCTTTTTCATGGCGGTTGGAACACTTTGGGGCATCCGATATCTTGGTGGATTCTTTACAGTGAACGAGCTCATATTCGAAGGAACACTCAGCATGGGTGTCATCGATGAAGAGGGCATCTACAATCCAGGCCCGAATATGATCTACGCTCAAGCATTGGGTGCTGTTGCTATGTGGTTCACTCATCAACGAATCCTCGATCGGTACAAAGGAGACACATCCTTTGGATGGGCAGTTGCAACATACATCCCACTTGCGCTGCTGCTGGTTGGCGTAGGAAGATGGATTGTGTACGCCGATTATGAAGTCTCATACCCACTCGGAATCTCGATTGTTGGTCTGTGCGGTCTTGCGATGTACAGTGCATTAATGTCGAACAAAGCGATCAACTTCGCTGTTGTAAGCGTTGTCTCAAGCATCATCCCAATCATCTACGAAGTTCTCAATGATAACGCCGATATAGATGGCAGAGGTGGCGCCCTCTCTTTGCTTATCTTCATCCTCATCATTCAGGGATATATGGCCGGAAACGAGCGATTGAAGCAAAGCCTTGCTGAGAAAATGTCGTTCTTCGTNATTGGTGTAGTCGTTATTGCAATGCTGTATGCAAGCACTGACGACCTCAATCTCGTCCTTGGCCCATTAAAGTCATCCAACTTAAGCGATCTTGGAGAGTTTGTCACGCTACCTGTTGCATTGTGGATAACAGTCCTGTGCGCATATTTCCCAGCCACACATAGAAACAGGGTCCCTGCCATGCCGATTGGGCTTGCCTTTTCATTATGGACACTTGACGGCGATGNGGCGATTGTTCCATGGACTCTTGCCTTGATTATGATTTCATACATGCTCTTCTATGCCAAGGCAACGCGGATGTGGGTTGCAAACCTCACGTTGTCNGCCCTNTCGNTTTCGTATCTCCTCAGTGATNGCCTCNTTNNTTNCGGTGTTNANCAAGTGGAGNTNNATATTGCGATTGCGATTGGCATTGTTATTGTCGCCGAAACGGCACGTCGGCTGGAAAAAGTCTCGATTTGGAGCAGTGTACAAACCGTCACATTCATTGCATTAAGCANCACAATTCTTGANTCAGACTATTGGTTTGTGACTTGGATTTTCGTTGTCTATCTGCTTGGGATGGTCTATGAGTCGATGCTCAAAGCACGCAATGGTGACGACCTTGAGAAACGCAACGCAACGCTTGCACTTCTCACCTCACTCATCATAAGCTCAGGTTTGCTATTGGGTGGGAAACTCGAGATTTCAGATTCTTATGCGATTCCGGCACTCAGCGGAATGTCCCTCGAATACCTCGTCCTTGGGCTGATCGTCTATGCACTGTTCAACACCGTCCGTGATGTGGAAGTTGATGTTGGCAGTTTGCTCCGCTTACTCGAATTAAGGGCTGCGGGCGCTTACGCGTACGATTCCGAAACCAATGCTTGGTACATCAAAGAACCTGAAGAGACGGAAATTCTTGATGAGGCTTCCTTCGGCTCCATAGGTCGGATTTCATTGGCATTTTCGTTGCTTGCAATTACTATAGGAATAAGCACAATTAATGCCGATGTAATTTCAGGTGATGGTTTCTACTTTGTTGGATTGTACATCCTGCCGGTCAGCATTTTGTTTTGGGAAATCAATTCAATGGACAAAATCTCATCACAAAGCCGAATGATCGGTGCGTTTATGCTCCTCATTATTGCGTTATCTGCGATGCCGCTCATGCTGGATGCTGCTCAACAAGACANNGACGGCTTGTTCCAAGCAGGTATTCTGTTTGACATCCTCTTCCTTTCAGCACCTATCGGGGCGTTTGTTCTCATCAATAAACGAGGACTCGACAGGGATCATCTTAGCCGAGGCGCTGACCAAGTCATGCTTTGTGTTTTACTCGTTATAGGAATGATGGATCAATCCGGCGGACTCCTGTTCNTGAGCATGTACGGCCTTGTTTCTTTGGTTGCAGCACAATACAGACATCATGGCGTAACAATGCTTGCACCTTTGGCCACCATCTCATTGCTCTGGCTCGGAGAAAACGGAATCGCCTACTCGTTTTTGGAATCCANCGTCTTCTCGTCGGATCCAACGCAGATTAACGAAATACGGCCTCCGCTTTGGTTTACTCCGGTGACAGGTACGCTTGTTGCAGCCCATATGTTGATGCCAATTGCTTGGAGTATTCGTGAGGTTCAACTTAAGGAAGATCAAGAGAATCCATTCCCTTACTTCTTGCCTATGGTTTGGTTCGTGTTGGCGATTTGGGCAGTTCTACCANCAGCATCATGGTTACCGCTCATCGCNTGTATGTTNGGCNTACTCAACGCNTGGGTCCGTGGAGACATCAACCTGATACCAATGCTCTCGGTTGGCCTCATGTTNTCATTCATGATNGGTTTCGCAAGNNNCNATNTNCGTTAACGAGGATGATGATGCTGGTNNNATNTTTGGNTNNTCAATGCTNTTTTCAGGAATAGCGATTTATNTCCTATGGGTAGCAANCAANAACGGAATATTGCAAATGAANGTCATCGACGAGGAACGANTGGAAAAGNTCATGCCNTATACTNTGGATACACAACTNCGTTTCCTTGCNATTNCTTCTCTTCTCCTNTCGTTTNACGTTGTTAACGGTATGGGGATGTTGGTTGGAAGTGCTTGGGTTACNTANGANGCAATNCAAAAAGGAGACAAGGTATCGATTCTTTTCTTGCCATTGGTCGATGGNTTAGCGGCAATGAATCTNATNNATCANTTTGNCGTTGGNCCGNAAGCAANGCAGAATTTCTTAGCCGGTGGAATCTTCTTCCTCGAGGGNGCTGCCATGATTTACTTGTCGTCNAANACCGACGCAGTTTACGATTCAAAGGTTTTCGAATGGAAGGATGACGATGAATTCTTCCAGTACATCGAATANATGGGATTCTCAGGNGTCGTCGCCGCTTTGGGTGGAGTCATGCTCGCNTTTGGGGCAAACGATCAAACCGAACTCGCCCTTTTCCTNACAGCAACAATACTGACTGCGCTCGCAATNACNGGATTTGATAAAACCCAGGCCGANGTTCGNTGGCGTCGTGGTCTCGGCGTATTCGGNTCAGTTCTCACACTGTTCATTTTGTTCATNTACAACNTNGAAAATGATGGAGAAATATTGTTCAGAGGGCTCACACTNGTNTCCATTGGAATGCTTGCGCTNGGATACGGTTTCCTGTACATGAACCGTCGGTCAAGCTANNACATTCATGACGTGGAAATTCCNCAAGTCTTCGANACTGCTGTACCTAAGNTCAANCCAACGCCNGTTCAAGATCNAGAAGATGAGCAGGACGATGAAGATGAAGAGGAGGAAGANNTCGAATTGGAGGAAGCCTTGGAAGATGANTTGGAAGAACTNGATGAATTGGATGNCTTGGATGAAGTGGATGCNTTGGTTGAAATGGCCTCAGAAATCGAGGATANNCAGAGCAACATCGGTTACATCAAAACCTCGGAAGGCTTTGATGTCCGTTTACCAAAGGAATCGATTGAGACCATTGCTCGTACCATCGAAATGACGCCTCATGAGGGATTCAAGCCTGTGGTTCGAGTCAACATGCTTGGGCAAATCGTCCTCGACTTTGAGCCACTATGATTCCTCTTCCACAAAGAGGGCAATGCGATCAATGACCACGCCCTGACTGGGCGCTGATGGGTAAACACCCCAGTATGCCTCACGCGCTTCTTGGTTGATGCTCATGCAGAGAACAACATCTCCTGAACGATCAGTCATCGGTTGGCTTCCATTCAGGTGCATAAGCATTGGTTCAATGTTGGACATGTTGACTACGCCCCAACCAACCTGTGTGCATGGAGCGACTGGAGAGACAGGAGTTGTTCCTGAGAGCGGATCCCATGTGGTGAAGGAGGGATACCATGCAGACAAATTCAGTGCATTGCGTACCTCTGAATTTCGGAGGGTAAATGTCTCGCCTTCGGAGGTATTTCCAGCCACGAGGTAACCACCTCGTTCTGGGGATGCTCCAGAACCACCGTCATTGAATTCCTCTCTCAACTCTTGGAGGATGAAGGACAAGATTCCTGCAGTTCGCGGGGTTGCGAAAGAGGTTCCTGACGTCTCGTGGTATCCATCCGTATCATCGTGATTTGGCAAGACNTGGGTCCAATCGGCTGCAATGTCTGGATAGGAACCACTCATNGTCTCTTTTTGGTCATCCCCNTCCTCAGCATANCCNGCGATNCCAATGGACCAAGGNGGACCTGCAGTNGCATCTTGGACAGCAGGNGANGGCGTGTTGTCTGCAGCACCTGTGTGAATCTTGTTGTTTCCAACAACGGCTTCGTACGTCCCAGTCTCAATGCCNGGTACAGGAAGCGAGCCTATGGCNCCGAACGANGTAGAAATAATGTCAACNAGAGGCTGATTCGATGCNGCAAGGACGGCTTCAGTACTGAANCCNTCNACGAAGAAAATCACAGCNTCTGGGTTTGCATCGAGTACAGCCCCCGTAACCGCNGTTCCGTGACCATCTGAAGGGTCATCGAGAATNTGAATATCNGTNCCCCCATCCGGTGATGTTCCGATGATTTTTGTTCCNTGGAAATAGACGATGTCAGAGGTTGTTATTGTATCCCAGCACGATTCTTTGTCCGCTTGATAGCGTTCTTCCCACGAGCCTTCAAAGGTAGTGTCGCANGTTTTGGTAACACCNAGNGANTCNAGAAGCCAATCTGGATAGACCTCGTCCGTACGGAANTGGTCGTGATAGACATTGATACCGGTATCAACAGGCGCCACAACCGAGTACGTTCTCCAACCTGTATCGGTNNTTGTTTCGATGGATGAACTTGAATTTTCGTCTGAAAAATCCCANGCAGATGATGCAAAATACCAGCCACCAACTGCAAGGAGGAGCACAACAATCAGCCAAGTTCGNAATTTNAGCNTGAANAGCCAGANNTCGANNGCCTCNNNCNCAACTGCNGTNCCAANATCCACTGCATCGACCATGGATGNCCCTGCACCATCTCCATCAAGAAGCCTACGCCGAGTTCAAGAACCGATTTCGACTCGACATAACATGGACGACCAGAACAAACGAATGGTATGGATNGATCTCGAAATGACCGGTTTAGACCTTGANCGAGAAAGCATCATTGAGATTGCAACAATCATCACAGATTCTGAACTCAACATCATTGCTGAAGGACCAAACCTCGCAATATCGGTATCAGAAGAACTCATTGAAGGNATGGATGANTGGAATACTCGACACCACTTTGGAAGTGGATTGATCGAACGGGTTCGACACGATTCCGTCAGTCTAGAGGAAGCTGAGCNACNGACACTTGANTTCATCAAACAATACGTTCCNAGACGNACGGCGCCTCTGTGTGGAAATTCGGTCTGGAACGATCGTCAGTTTCTGGTGAAGGAAATGCCAGAAGTTGCAAAATATCTTCACTATCGTATGGTTGATGTAACGACGATTAANGAACTGGTTCGNCGTTGGTATCCNGATGTTCCAAGATTCAGCAANAAAGCAGCACACTTAGCGCTTGATGACATCCGTGAATCGGTTCATGAATTGGCGTATTTCAGAGAGCACGTCTTCATCGACCGTCCGTAACGAANCCTNTCCAACGGCGCATGTACTCAACNAAGGTTGGGCTTAGATTGGCTCGGAGCAATTCTTCGGGAGTNAACGGAGGCTGGGATGGCNTGTACTCNGNATCANGAACCNGCTTTGCCCAATCAGGATGTGGTAGTGCTACTCGTGCAACNCCAACCGCCTGTGCTCCCTCATNGAGAACGAACTGTGCATCTTTTGCCGTCCAAACCGAACCTGTGGAAACAATCGGTATGGAATTTGAAAANATNGAGCATANTTCTTTGGTGATGCTNTTGNCNTTTGGTTGCACTTCGAACACATCCCAACACGAGATATGGATTGCATCNATNTCTTCCTTGATGAGGAAANCAANCACCTTCTTTGTATCNTCGAGTGTAATTCCGATATCATCTGAAACNGGAGATAAACGAACCATGATTGCAAATTCAGNGGCAACNACCTNCCTGATNCCNCNGATNATCTCGATNAAAAAGTTACANCGGGCGTGTACATCGCCTCCGTATCGATCGTTNCGCCGATTGGTNTTGCTCCCCAGAAATTGTGCAATAAGGTAGCCATGTGCTCCATGCAATTCGATTCCATCAAATCCTGCGGTCTCACAGCGTTTGGCNGCNTNNATGAATGCNAGNACTGNTTCNTCAACCTCTTTCGTTGTCAGGGCCCTCGAAACNCCTTCCNTCTGAGAGATAAAATTCTCACTCGCAGAGCAAGGTTGCTTTCCAGTTATTGCTGATGGNGCTCGCATGCCTCCGTGAAAAAGNTGNACAAAAGAACGCGACTCTCCTTCCCTCANTTTTGTTGCTAACGTCGTAAGTCCGGGAAGATGATGATCNCTCCAAACACCAAATTCTCCGTCCCAGCCTTGACCNGATTCCTGAACATGGGATGCAGCGGTTGTNATGATTCCAAACCCGCCCACTGAACGTCGATGGAGGAAATTGATTTCATCTTCAGAAAGCGTTCCNTCGTCGTGACTTTGTTTGTTCGTCATGGCAGCNAGNACACTCCGATTTGGNATGACCAAACCGTTTCGCATTTCCCANGAATCGCNCATCGAACGCATAGGACAGCCTCATTGGTCTCGCCAATTNGGNGCATGAACGTCAACNTCCTTGTGCATGGACAAAATCTCAGCAATCACTGCAATCGCAATTTCCTCTGGAGATTCCGCACCAATGTTNAGTCCNATTGGACAGCGCACGCTTTCNAGCGTTGCGTTTTGNATGCCGCTCTNGATACAGGATTCTGTGAACGACTTCCACTTTGAACGACTTCCAATGGCTCCAATACGTGGGAACGATTTCCCGTCCAAANCNAGATNNTCNGATTCAGCGATTTTNANCAGATGTTTNAGACGCTCNAGGTCTTCNGAATANTCATGACCAAGCANAAGAACATCCGANAAGCGTGTCANTGTTNGTGTTGTTTCATTTTCAAAGAAGGAATCAACCGTTGAATGNTGTCGTTCAACNGCATGCGGATAAAGCTCAGCGGTTGTAAATGCCTCTCGCGTGTCTTGGACNGAATAATTCCAACCCTTTTTCGGCAAGAGGANGGANATGGCCTCTGAACAATGACCNCCTCCCATCAACAANACATGTGGCATCGGCAACATCAACTCCAGTGAAATGGTGACCTGTCCACCACAAAGCGAGTCGAGNGGTTGTACTTCATAGCCCTTCGCCCCTTTNTTNAGTCCAAAAGTGTGGACTTCAGATGTANCTTTTCGNTCTTGAATCAGTTCCTTGCATCGNTTCAAAATTCGGTGTTCTAAACCGGCTCCACCCACCGTCCCAACCCANTCCTGNTGNCGATTCATAGCCAATCTTGCTCCTGTTTTACCAGGTACGCTACCTTTGGTTCCAACGACGGATGCAAGNACGACAGGAGAGTTGTTCTGCANTTGCTCCAACACCCATGCTAGAACCCTCGCCGTCATNGTCCANCCTCGTAGACCCCACACATACGATTTGCCCTAGAACCAGTCTTCCTTTGAAGCAGTNAGGAGTTCANNCAAGTCCTCTTTTGTGTCGATGTTGAGATGAAGCCATNGGAANTCNACAGGCATCGNTTTTCGATNAACCAANGAAGANAGCGGAACGTCGCCTTTCGCNAAATAGACTGCATTGATGTCNTCCCCTACNATGANCAANGGATGACCTCCNCGNTTGTNCCANACGGGGCANGAGCTTGTTTCCATCTGGAGGAGATNGCGGACNATTTNAACACTCCANCCTGGACGNTCGACGGGNACCAANAGCACCTTGCGNGGCAAACGACCNTTTCGCTCTAAAATNCTNGANAGCCCGCNNTGAACGGATCCTGTTCGNCCTTTCTCAGGATCAGGGTTNAGNACGACATGCGNTGATGGNCANAGAAGCATGAGATCTGCAAGNAGATCTGTGTTGGTNACAATCGTNACTTCNACATCGTTCANTTGATGCAATCTGCTCANGAGGCGTTGAATCAATGGTTGGCCATNGACATCGACGAGGGCTTTTGGTTGACCNAGCCGAGAAGAACGNCCNGCNGCNAGNAGTATCACNTCNACCCCTCCCATGNNTCNNCGAGGAATGGAACGNTGTTGAGAATTTCGGTTCATAAACCGTGGGATTTTTNNTTGGTCATGTCAACCAACATGATTGATTCGCCTCATGANAAATCGATTAAATTNCTCCAAGACGTCTGTCAGATGGANGGCCTTGAGNTACTAAAAACAAGTACAATTTACAAAATAACGGTACGNATTCGCGGNCGCTCAGGACGACATTANGAGGTNACTGCANCACGCCCAATNGGACTGTTNAGCAAAGTTGGCTGGGAAACAAGCGTAACNGGGGCTGCTTGGAAAAACGATTTCAACTCAGAANCCGGTCGGTCCTACACGGTGAACNTGTGCTTGAACACCCATGAGANAAAGCGGCATCTGCCAATTGGTGACCGTCTTGCTTCNTTGGTGCTNAGCCTTCACAACGATGTCAAATTNGCGATGGATATACCNCTTGTTGCTCAATTTATTGTTTGTCCNAGGGATGACCTTCTTCACATTTACACATTCCAAGANGATATGATTGTAACNCAAGATATGATNGANAATCACGAAGANTTTGANGAGGATTATGATNTGTATGAGGATGATGAAATCGANNNATTTGAGGAAATCGAGNNTCCCATGGAGGACTGGTTTGCTGATGACNCAGAGGATGCAGNNGTGCCAGATTTGGGTCAGCGAAGTTGGTCGCAAGATCTTGGTGAATTCATCATGCANCAGTTCGAACGTTCGAANAGTGAATCATAGGTTTTTGGTGATTTCTCGACCGATNATCATNCGCTGGACTTGACTGCTTCCNTCGTAAATTTGCATGACTTTNGCAGCNCGCATNAGTCGAGCCACTGGATACTCCTCGGAGTAACCGTATCCGCCGTANACCTGGACTGCATCGGTNGCTATTTGCATGGCTGCATCCGATGCNAATCGCTTTGCGTGGGCAGCNGACTCNGTGTTCTTNACACCTGCATCAGCCTCAGCAGCNGANTTCCACGTCAACATGCGACTGGCTTCGATNNTGGTTTTCATATCTGCAAGCATGAANTGTATGGCTTGGTGCTTGTGCAAGGGCTTGCCAAATGANNGNCGTTCATTGCTGTATTGCAGTGCATGTTCGTAGGCTGCACGTGAGAGNCCGGTCGCATGNGCTGCAATGTTTGGACGGCTCAAATCNAANGCATTCATNGCNTTCATCCAGCCACCAGATTCGCTNTCTCCGANNAGGTGGTTTGCAGGAACTCGCACATTGTTGAAGGTGATGCTTCGTGTGTCACTGCATCGTTGCCCCATGTTGGTTTCCTTCTTTCCAAGTGAAAGTCCCTCNGCATTGGATTCAACGATGAACCCAGACATCCCTCGATAACCTGCATCTGGGTCCGTCTTTGCGAGAACGAAGAAGAAATCAGCATAACCTGCNCCTGTAATCCACATCTTNGAACCATTGATGACGTAATCATCACCATCACGAACTGCAGTTGTTTGAATCGCCGCAACATCTGATCCTGCACCAGGCTCGGTCACTGCATAGGAGGCGAGCGCCCCTTCTTCTGCNACTTTTCGNAGCCAGATGTTCTTCTGTTCTTCCGTTGCGCCTGTGATGATTGGAGCGCAGGCAAGAGCTGTTGCGTAAGCTGCTGTTGCAAATCCAGGGTCGCCCCATGCCAGCTCCTCATTGACGAGGGCCTCTTCCATGCATCCTAGTCCTGGCCCGCCATACTGTTCAGGAATGTGGAGATTGAGCAGTCCCATCTCGTGAGCGAGTTGTATCGTTTCCTTTGGGTAAATGGATTCCTCATCCCAATGCTCTGCGTGCGGACGAATTTCATCCAGAGCAAATTCACGGGCAAGTTCACGCAACATCTCTTGCATCTCGTCCAACTGGAAGTCGACCATGATACGCCCAGATGGAGGTCGGCCATAAGTCTTGATTTACAATCAATTCATCGATTGAGTTGCAAAACGACAAGGAAAACAGCGTAGAATAAGACCAAACAAACACCTTCCCAGCGTTCAAACCGATACGTTCGGCGCATGAAAAAGAGAGCGAGAAGAACACCCAAAACGGTTGCAGGGGCGATAAGTTCCATTGTCAAGCCATTGTCTGAACTCGATATCGACAAAGGATGAATCATCGAAGCAATACCAACAGAGAGAAGTGGGTCTGTGATGTTTGAACCGATCAAAGTACCAATCGCGACACCTTTGCTGCGTTTTGCAGCCATGAGGGCGATGGTAAGTTCAGGCAATGAGGTCCCGATTCCAGAGACCGTGGTCCCGATAACAGAATGTGGGACCTCCAGACGAAGCGCTAGGTCGTAGGCCTGTTCGACAAGAATGTTGGCCGCGTAAACAGCAAATCCAAGACCAACAAAGATCATGATAAGATAGGCTGTCGTACTCCAATTCGAGCCTCGTATCTCATATTCGCCAGCATCCTTGACCTCCTCTTGACGAATTGCTTCACGCTTGAGCAGAAGCCAAACGATGTAGGTCACATAAAGCGAGGCAAGAATAGCCCCCTCCCATCGCTCAAGCGAATTGTTGGTCCACACAAAGAACAAGAGAAGCATTACTGCGAGAAGCATAATGACACCATCACGATTTAACCATGAAGGTCGAACCTTGACAGAACGCGTCGCTACAACAATTCCTAGAATGAGTGTAATCTGTACCAGAATGGAACCGAGGATGCTACCAATTGCAAAATCAGCTGCTCCGGTTTTGCCTTGACTCGCTTCGTATGCAGCACTACCTGATACGAGAATCTCTGGGAGTGATGTCCCTATCGAAACAATCGTCAACCCAATGACGATTTCTGCGATGCCTGCTCGCCGTGCAAGACCTTTTGCGCCTTCAATAAAGAAGTCAGCACTGGTGATGAGCAATCCCAAGGATAGAAGGAGAATGAAGCTCACGACGAACATTGAATTTGACTGCCCGAGGTACTTCATCAGGACAATGGCGAGGAACAAGGCTCCCGTAATGAGCATCGCGTTAAAGTGAATGAGTTGGGGGATTCCCATCAACTCATCCTTCTGCTCCATAATATTCCCATGCGTTAGGGGTTTTGATGCTTCTGCACCACTATAGAGTTAAGATGATGTTCTTTCTTGATTTCGTCGAAATCGTGTGGAAGCGAGGCGGCATCGAGGCTATTGGCACATTCACCATGGTGATGTTCGGCTGCGGTAGTGTCGCAATGGAACGAACAAATCTGGAGATTTCGCTCGCCTTTGGAATAGGCGTTGCATTGGTCATTGTTACCATCGGACGCTGGACTGGAGCACACATCAATCCTGCAGTCTCGATTGCATTCTGGTATAGAGGAGACCTCTCTTCAAAGGATACAGTCGCTCATGTTCTTGGGCAACTCCTCGGAGCCCTTTGCGCAGGAGTTCTACTCAACGGAGCAGGCCCCACCATCCGAAACACAACATGGCTGAATCTTATCGGAATTGAGATTCTTATCACATTCCTTCTCATGGCCTCGATCTTAATGATCATTCGTCAAACAGAGAAATGGATTCCTATCGCTCTCGTTGTTGGATCAAGCGTTGCAGTTCTTGCGTTCGGATTTGGAAGGTACACCGGAGCAAGTATGAATCCTGCGAGAACCTTTGGACCAAACCTTGTTTCTGGCGATATCGCATTGATTCCGATTTACTTCGTGTGCACAATTTTTGGCGCCATGCTTGCCGTCGTTGTTGAGCGACTTATTGCATCAACTTCTGAACAACCTGCGTAACATGGTCAACCGACGGAATGGTGTAATTCTCCAACGGCGGAGAAAACGGCACAGGTGTATCAATGGCACCAACGACAACGGGCTGAGCTTCGAGTTGGTAAAACGTTGATTCGAGGATTCGGGATTGAATTGTATGACCCAATCCACCATGCCATTGGCCCTCTTGTAAAACCACAAGTCGACCGGTTTTTTGAACAGAAGCGATGCAAGATTCTGCATCGAATGGAAGAAGTGTTCGCAAGTCAATGATTTCGACATCGATTCCGTGCTTGGACAATTCCTCTGCGGCTTCAGCGGCGATGTGTACCATTGCACCCCACGTGACAAGCGTCACATCATCGCCTTCACGGATGATTGAGGCTTTCCCAATCGAATGACGCTCACCTTTCTCGACCGATGAATGAACTGATTTTGTGTCAACTTTTTGGTTGATGTTTTGCCCCCATCCGGTCTTCCCGCCTCGCAATCCATAGAGTCCAATGTGTTCAAGGAAGAGGACTGGGTCATCAAGATGCGCTGCTTCGATGAGAAGATCGTAGGCGTCTTGCGGTGTACCGGGAGCAAGAACAACCAACCCCGGGTCGTTCGCAAACCACGATTCAATCATGTTTGCATGGAACGGGCCTGAGCGTGTTTGAGCACCAAGAGGGACCCGTATTGTCATTGGACAGTCTGCTCCCCATCGCCATCTCAGCATTGCTGCGTTGTTGACCAATGCATTGAAGCCAAGCGCTGCAAATCCACCGAATTGAATCTCAACCATTGGCCGCATACCGGAGAGCGCCGTGCCAACCCCTGTGTGCACAATAATCGCTTCACAAAGTGGCATATCCACTAATTTTTCCTGATGACCGGCATTCTTCAATGCCATGTTCATGCCAAACGCACCTGCGACTTCCATATCTTCACCGATGAAGACACAATCATCCCCGTGCATGTTTGCAATGTCAACCATTGCTTGTTGAATCGCCCTTGCATAGGTCCATCCGCCGGATTCAACGTAATTGAGCGGTTTGATTGGAGCAGTCGATGAAACAATGTTACTCGAGGCAATTGCTTCAAGATGATCGGAATGGGTTCTTGCGTCTTGAAGCGAGGTTACACCTTTGGTAACGGTCGACGGTTCGGGCCAATCCATGGCTTCAACCGTTTGACGAGCCTCATCGACGTGCTTCTGTTCTTCAGATTCCATCGCAGCAATCTCTTCTTCGGAAACACCAAGGGTTAACATCAATTCTCGGTGTGATGGAAGGGGGTCCTTTTCGGCCCAATATTCGAGCAGTTCTCGGTCGACATAGCCAGGAGGGGTTCCTGTTTCGGATCCCAGATAGAGGTCGTCATGGTGATGAGCATGCCCACACCCGCGCATGGTTTCAACATGGATCATCGTCGGGCCACCGCCCTCGAGGCTAAACTCTCGAGCTGTTGCAACACTCGCATGCCATGCAGCGGGATCCGAGCCGTCAATGGTCCATGCAGGGAATCCCATTGCAATGGCTTTGTCAGCCCACAATTCAACGCCAGACTGATGAGCAGGTGGAGTATCAAGTGCGATCTGATTGTTTTGAAGAACGTAGCATATTGGTAAACCTCGCGCTCCTGCGAGATTGATTGCTTCCCAGTATTCGCCAGACGAAGAGGCTCCTTCACCAATGCAGGCGACGTGAAACCTGTTCAGCGATTGTTTCCAAGCCGCAAAGGCAAGGCCAGTCATTGTTGCACTCGCAATCGGTAGTGGAGCAGTTGGTGGAAGAACGCCAACGTGCCAAGCACCGATGTGAAGATCACGTCCTCCGGCACCTTCATGCCCTCCGTTTTGATTTGAGCCAGCTTTGCCCATCTGAGCAGCCATAACATCCACCACTGTATCTCCCATTGCGAGTGCTAATCCCACATCGCGGATCATTGGTGCAACCAAATCGCCTTCGTATCCGTTACCAGGTGCATGGGCTTTGTTTGGCTTTTCGGCACGCTTGAGCGCAGTCGCCACAGCAACAACACCTTCTTGCCATGTCGATCGAAAACCCTTCCCACCAAATCGTGAGCCGTCCGGTGTTTCCATTCCCGAAAAGAACACTTCCTTGAGATGCGCATCCATTGCTCGTGTGCGTGTCATAAGGCGTTGCCATTCCAGTCGATTTTCCATGGTCGTCGCCATGTAGTAGGCAAGGCGACGAAGACAAAGACGTAGATCTACAATGAGATGTGAGATACGACGCTCCATGTGCTCGATAATGCTGCGACGAGGCATGACCTCTTGATCGAGGATTGTCGATATTTTGTGGTCGTTTTGAGCTACAAAACCTCGCTTGAAAGCACTCACAAATCGTTCACTGAAGGCATGCCATGCTTCACCATCAAAGGAATGTTGACCGTCAACGTGGAGGTGATCCCAGATGTTCGCAGCAAGGAATACATGTCCTTCATGACGTTCGGCGAAAAAGCGCATTACCTCGGCACGTGCTGCATCGTACAGGAGCGGTTGAGTAAACGTTAGTGCTTCACTTGGAGTCCATTCAGCCCCGTGAATCACTGGTTGTGCAGCCTGAGTCATAACCCGCCCCCATGCTTGCGAAGGAACCCCTTGTTTCAAGCCTATGGATTCAGAACCATAGGAAATTCCTTACTCTGCTTCACCAATTGCTTCCTCGAGGATACGTATTGATGTACGAGTGACAAGAATGGTCGCTGCAACGGTTGCAACAATTCCCATCAGAAGCAATAGTAGACCTCCGCTTGATTGTGTAAAGTCAGTCATTCCTGAACGACTCAAAGCGATTGACCCCAAAGCATGTCCATAATATGCATAGATGAGACAATAAATCAGACTCGAAAGATTTGACACCAAAAACACGCCCAAGGATACGGGCGTGGCAGACATGATGTAATTCAGCCATTCATCAGGTATGATTGGAGAAAGGCGAACAAGAACAGAAATCCTCATCCCATCTTGCTCCAAAGCCGATTCGATACTCATCAGTCGCTGATCGTTTTGAATGGCTTCGTGAATCGTATTTCTGAACAACCATCTCCCTAAAACGAAAGCAATGAAACCACCAATCATAGACGCAACAAAATTGACCAAGACGGCAATCCAAAGTGGGAAAATTGCTCCCGCTCCAATTTTGACAAAGGGCGTTGGAAGCAAGAGAACGATGGCGACAGAGAGGGCGATTGTAAACAAAACAGGAGACCATATGCCAAAACTCTCGAACCAAACGATGATGTTACCAGCATCTTGGAACAAGAGATATCCTGCAACCCCACAAATAATCAAGGCGAGCAAACCAAACAAAGCTCTCCATTGGTAGACGCTGACTTTTTGATTCCTCATTTGCTGAAGATTTCTTCGCCCGTCGATTAGATGCAACTCAGAAGGGCGAGGGAGTTTCTTCACGCAGTTCACTCCTCTTCCGATTCTGGTAATGATGAAAGAACATCTCCCAGCATCTCGGTAGCATCTTCTATCCGGGTCATGAGTGTGATATCGGCAACTGCTCCTGGACGTCCTAGATCCCACATCAATTCGTGAACCATTTCGGTTGTTAATCGAGTCATACGAAGGACTTGAGGGTCAATCTTTTCCAAATCCTCATCGGGAAGGAGAGCGACCTGATCTGGTACTTCGTCGAGAATATCGTCCATTTTGGATTCGATTTCATCCGCAATGTTCGCTGCATGCTGTTCGAGAATTGACTCCATTCCGCCCATAGAAACCGGTGCCGATTGCTCAGTGAGGTCGCCGAGTGATTTCTTTTTCTTCAAGTCTTCAAAGGACGGCCCACGAGCATCACTAACTTCGCTTCCGTCCTCGACCAGTCGATTAAGAGCAATGCGCAACAGATTTGAAAGGTCAGTTGCCTCTAAATCGAGATCAACTTCCATACCTTCTTCACCCATCTGTACAAGGATTTCATTGATGAAGGATTCATTGATTCGATCTGGCCCAACAAGGCCCTTGAGCATAGGAAGTGCCCAGCCGCCTCCACCTGCCATTACTGCAACATCAAAGGAACCCCCTCCAGATTCAAGCGTCACATCTGCAGGCGGTGGGACGAATTGTTTGCGACTGTGTTTCCACAGCTGGCCAATCAGGACTTTCATGTCAACTGGTTTTCCAATCACCTCATGGATTCCCGCTTTTGCTGCGACCAACATGAAATCGGGGGTTGTTGTTCTGGACAAAAGGACGATTCGACACTTGAAAGCAAACTCAGGGTCCCCCATCAAGCGTTGAGCGGCATCGATTGCATCGCCTGATTTCCACTCTCCGTCAATCAAGACGACTTCGGGCATTACGGCGAGAGCAGTCCCCTCTGCTTGACGAAGTGTCCCTGCACGAGTTACTTCAAATCCCTCGCGTTCAAGGGTTGTTGCGAGAAGGGTGCGGCGGCCTTGGTTCTCGTCAGCAACGATGACCTTCCCCATGATGACCAAGAGGAAACGAGGGCTTCGGCCCTTTGAACCTCACCCTCAAATCAGTTGCGAACAATGTCTTCTGGAGCGAATTGGCTCCATGCCATGATGCCCCCGGTGAGGTTGTACATTCGACTCGCATCAATACCGGATTGATTCAACAACATAATTGCGAGTTGTGAACGCATACCGCTTCGGCAGAGAACGACAACATCACGGTCATCCGGAAGGTCGTTTGCGGCAGAATCTGCAACCTCATGAACAACATGCAAGTCAAACGTTGAAAGGCGTGCTTGTTCGAGTTCTTCATCACTCCGAACGTCGATGATAAACGGATTCCAGCCATCTCGTTGTTTCGATTTTAAGTCAGGAACGCTGATTGATTGCATCATAATTTGGCCTGACGATTCGTCTTCTTGAACTTGCTGAGGTCGCGGTGTGCAGTAGGTTGGATCATCAAACAATCGCTTAGCATGGGACAAATCAGTGATGTTCGGTTTCGAATCAAGAGCCTCAAATCGAAGTGATTGCATGTTCATCGATTCGGCGTCATAGAGAAGCAGTCTGCCAACTAGACTAGATTCCATACCAACGATGTATTTGATGACCTCTGTGGCTTGTATGCTACCGACGACACCTGGAAGGACTCCGAATACGCCCGCTTCCGCACAGTTTTGCAAGGCTGATGCTGGTGGAGCCTCTGGGAACAAATCGCGATAACGCCGGTCGTGTTTGGTTGAGAAGAATGAAATCTGACCCTCAAAACGATGAATTGATCCATATACCCAAGGGATGGAAAGAAGATGACAGGCATCATCAATGAGGTATCGTGTGGGTATGTTATCAGTCCCATCTACGACAATGTCCCATCCGGAAAACAAGGCAAGTGCATTTTCTGGGTTGAGCCGTTCATTGTGCTCGACAATGCTGAGATTTGGATCAAGTGCAAGGAGTTGTTGTTTGGCAGATTCAACCTTCAATCGACCAATGTCTTCGGTACGGTGAAGGACCTGTCGTTGGAGATTCGAAATGTCGACACGATCGTCATCAATGATTCCAATGGTACCAATGCCTGCTGCTGCGAGATAGAGCAGCACGGGACTGCCAAGACCGCCTGCGCCTACAACGAAGACCTTGGCCTTCGCTAACTTCTCTTGTCCCTCGATTCCAACCTGTGGAAGGACAAGATGACGGGCATGCCGCTCCATATCGACCATGTTGAGGCGTGTTGATGCTTCATCAAATAGACATCGTTGCTCAATGAACGTTCTCTTCGAGCCACTTTTCTGCATCCATAGCGGCTTGGCAACCCATCCCTGCTGCGGTAATGGCTTGCTTGTAACGGGTGTCAACAACATCACCTGCTGCAAAGACACCATCGACTGAAGTCATGGTGTGGTTCTTGTGGATGATGTAGCCATTTTCATCGGTTTCAACTTGTCCACCAAGGAAATTCGTGATCGGTTTGTGACCAATAGCAATGAACGCACCCGTTGCAGCGATTTCTTCGGTCGACCCATCTCTCGGGTCTTCAAGAACGGCACCGGTGAGTCCTTTTTCATCGCTTAGCCATTGTTTGACTTGGCGGAAGGTTTTGATCTCAATCTTTGGATGGTTTGCAGCACGCTCGTACATAATGGTGGAAGCTCGGAACACATCACGTCGGTGGATGAGCGTCACTTTGGATGCGAATCGAGTCAGGAAGGTTGCTTCCTCACATGCAGAATCGCCACCTCCGATGACAAGAACTTCCTCTTCTCGGAAGAAGGCCCCATCACATGTTGCACATGTGGAAATGCCTCGTCCTTTTTGCTCCGCTTCACCTGGTGCATCAAGCCAAATGGATTCCGCGCCTGTGGAGACAATCAACGAATGAGCGAAGAAATCTTCACCTTCAACGGTGACCTTGAACGGTCGAGAGGAGGTGTCGACCGACTCGACATTCTTGTCTTGAACGCTCAAACCGAATCGTTCTGCTTGCTCACGAAGTTGCATCATCATTTCTGGGCCACCGATACCTTCCGGATAGCCTGGGAAATTTTCGATATCACTGGTGAGCATCAATTGGCCACCGGACATGTATCCAGCGAACATAAGCGGCTCGAGCATAGCTCGAGCTGTGTACAAACCAGCAGTGTATCCTGCAGGACCAGAACCGATAATGATGACATTGTGAACGTCTGACATCTGACTCACTTCACGACCAACACCCCGATGGACTTGAACATTATCCCCATGGTTTCTCGGCCGAATCCATGGCAATCACTTGCTCAAAGAGGGTAAAATCGTGCTACACTTTATTGTTGGGAACTACCTGCTTGTCGTATGGATGTCGCATCACACTGGCTGATGGGATCTGGCGCCACAAGTGGACGAACCAAATTCTGGGTCGCAGGACTGATGGGGGTTCTTCCAGACCTGCTTGTCTTCATTCCGAATTCCTTCTTTTTAGGTGAGCGGCCAGAGATTACCGACGAGACGGTAACGGCTGATTTTGGATGGTATGCATGGGAAGCATACCAAGTAACACANAGTCTCATTTGGGCGACGATTGGGTTCTTGTTCACGTGGATTTTCTTCGAAAAGCGAGGCGTTTGGCAACGGTTGTTTACCGATCATTCCCTCTCAGCAAGAAACGCTGCAATCTGGCTTTGGCTCCCCTGGTTCATCCATATCTTCAACGACATACCGACGCATACTGCGAAATTCTTCCCAACACCGTTTTTGGCTCCGTTCAGTGACATTCGAGTCGATGGTTACCGTTGGAGTACCCCTTGGGTATGGTTCACAAATCTAGCGATTATTATCGCTATCTGGTCGTATGTGNTCTATAAGAGACGAAACCAATCACTCATCGAGAAACGGTCGTAGGGCATCCACTGCAGCTGTAGCATGAGGCCCAATTCGAGGACCAATATGCTCAGGCAGTGCACCTGGGCCAATGATGCCCAAACCGATTGGTTTGTTGTGCACCAATTGCAATTCAAGGATGGTTTTGAGGACACCCTGTCCCATGACAAGGCCATGGTCTGTCTGTCCTTTTTCAATAATCCCAAGGCAAAATGCTCCATCAACGTCTTCGTTTGAGAGGATTCTGTCGAGAGCCAATGGAATCTCCATGCAGCCTGGAACTTCGATGACATCAACGATGTCGTATCCCAAATCCTCTGCTTGAGAGGTTGCAATTTTCAGCATTTTATTCATCTCGTCCAAGTGGTACATTGCGCATATTGCTACGATATTTGGCATGTTTAATTCTCCCTCATCATTCGTTCAACGGTTTCAACAATCATCATGGTTGTTGAATCGATTTCAAGGTTGACAGCATCTCCGATTTGCTTCTCACCAATCGTGGTCAATCGAAGCGTTTCTGGAATAAGATGCAAATCAAAGTGATCTTCCGANACATCGCCTATNGTGAGTGAGATTCCATCGATACCGACATANCCCTTGCTGGCAATGTATTTCCGAACATCGGGTGGAGCAATAATCGAGTATTGGGCACCATCGCCAACACGCTCTGCTTTGCTGACAAGACCTCGCCCGATGATGTGTCCGGAGAGGAGGTGGCCACCTACCTCGTCCCCGTATCGTAATGAACGTTCAACGTTCACGTTATGGCCTTCTTCAAGTTGGCCCAGAGTTGTCTTATCGAGTGTTTCAGGGATGACATCGAACGAGACGATATCATCGGTGAACGCTGTCGCCGTTAAGCAGACGCCGTCGATGGAAACGCTTGCTCCAATCTGCAAACCTTCTGTCGATGGGACACGGATTTGGAAGGTTGTGATTTCGTTTCCACTTTCTATAGAAACGATTTCACCTTTCCCTTGGACGATACCGGTGAACATCAGAGATTGCCTCCCTTTGCACGTTCAACAATCCGTGCAATGATTTTTCGAGTACCATCCAAATCATCGCTCAGTCCATCGACTCGAACAACCTCGATCGAGGTAAATCCACGCTCTTCAAGAGCGGAACGAATCCTGTCTTCAGCATGCTCTTGNTCATAACCCAATGCGATTACCGAAGGTTCAATTTCCGGAAGGATGTCGAAGATTGGGACGTCTGGAGGATTTCCTACACAAGCGACATCCACTGGCTTCAGACCCTCAACCATTCGGCGACGTAAATCTTGATTCGTGACAGGCTCATGCTTTCGCTTACGGACTGTATCGTCATGTGCAACAACCACAGTCAAATGGTCTCCGAGTGCTTTGGCTTGCTCAAGATAATGGAGATGGCCTGCATGAAGGAGGTCAAAAACGCCCACTGCCATGATTTTGCGCATCGTGTTCACCCAATTTAAGCAGAGGAATCATGTTCTTGAGATTAACCATGCAGTGCTGCAATAACTTCCGCACCTTCAAGGAATGGAATCCGTCGTTCTTCGGCCCATATTCTAGCATCTTCAACTGAGAGCGCCCCATCACCGTTCGGTTCCAACATTTCTGCTCCAATTACGACGGGAACAAGCCCCGCNAGCCGGGCNATACCAACCGCTAGTTCGGTGTGACCTTGGCGTGTCANAAGTCCCCCNTCCGATTCACGACACACAGGAATGTGCCCTGGNGTGCGGAATTCTGCGCCCATTCGACGTTGCGCCTCGCTGTTTGANAGTTCTTCATCNAACACGGTTGCCGATAGTTCTGCAAAACGACGGGTTGTCAGAGCCCGGTCATGATCTGTAATTCCAGTGTAGGTCTTCCGATGGTTGATTGAAAGTGTGAAGGCTGAGCGAGAATCGTAGCGCAAGTCGTTTGTTTTTAGTTCTTCTAAAACAGGATATTTCGTCGTCAGTACATCGTGTGTGTGCAAATCTTGGAGATATGGCATACCAAATGCTTCTCCGACATCATGCCCAATCGCTAGGAACAGAAGACCCCCGCAATCTTGGCGAAGTTGTCGCATGGTTGCAGGTTGTGCGAAGGATGCTGGGAACAGCAAGTCGGTTTCACCCTCGCGTTTGTCNGAATCAAACAGACAAACAGGGTCGCCTCGACGGAAGGCAGCAATTGCTGCTTCAACAATTTCCGACATGCCTNGTCGTTTCGTTTCACCTTCATGAACCGTCGTATTGTGGGTTGTGTACAGATTTCCGGCAAACGGGTTACGGAAAGGGGTTAATGTAGGGAATGGCTTGGCTTGTATTCNCGGGGGTGGAATGATGGGTGTAAAACTTGGACCTGCAGGCGTACCTTTGTCCTGTAAGGGACGAACAATCGTCGAAGGAATGGACGACATTATTGCTCTCGGGCTCGAGACAATGGAGGCACAAACCGTCCGATTGATACAACCTCAGCACTTTGAACAGTATTGGCAAGCCGGTGTGCTCGCAAACAAGGCTGAATTTGAGATGAACATTCACGGCCCATATTATTCCGAACTCCTCGGCAACCGCGTCGAGCGAGGTCGTTCCCTCGCAAAAATAGAGGCGACCTTGCAGGCGGCTCGAACCATCAACGCTCGCCACATCACGCTCCATACCGGTCATTACGGTGACTTTGGGCGAGGTACTGCCGCAAACGAGCAGGTTGCAAACATTTTCTCAAGCATCGTTGATCGAGTCGGTGAGATTTGGCATGATGATGAAGATGAATTTCCTGTTTTTCCTTGGATCAAGGACGGGACACCGTCGAAAATAGGAATCGAAACATCTGGCCGCCAAGAACTGTGGGGAAGCCTCGAAGAGGTCATTGAAGTCGTGAATCACGTTGAGGGGACTATTCCTGTTCTCAATGTCGCTCACATTCACGCTCGTGGCCATGGCAGGATGAAGACCTCCGAAGATTATGGTGAACTTTTCGATATGGTTCGAGAATCGATTGGGACCAAGGAATTCTACTGTCATTTCTCAGGTGTTGAACACCGAACAGGGAACGCAATGCATTACACACAAATCAAAAAGTCAGATCTGAACTTCGAACCTCTTGCAGAATTTATCGTTGAAGACGGTGGTTGGTTGGATATAACCCTGATTTCAGATTCTCCACTGCTGGAACATGATGCCATGTACATGTTGCAGAACATCGACAAAGCCAAGCACAAGCAACTTGAACGCAAAGCCAGAGANGATCGACGACGCGCATTGGCAGCTCAAACCGGTACCTCCATCGAAGATCTCCAGCGCCGTGAAGAAGAAATGGCAAAGCTGCGGACGCAAAGCAAACCAGAAGAAAAGCCAGCTGAAGAGCCAAAACCTGAACCCGCCAAAGAGAAGAAGAAACCAAAGAAGGCTCCTGCTTCAAAAAAGAAAGAAGAAGAAGACGTGTTTTCCTTCGATGAAGAGGACGATGACGACTTGTTCTGATTCGGTGATTCGTTTTCTCTCTCAAATGATGGGTTTTATCCCTCAATGTAGGCAATGCAAATAAGGGCAAAGAGTTGGAAGTATCTTCTCATGGCACACATTGCGGTGTTGGGAATGGGGAATTGGGGGACGGCAATCGCACGTCTTTGGCTGCTCGAGGGGCATCACGTCAAAGGGTGGACGATTGAGCAAGAAGTCTATGAATCAATCACGATGGACGGCATCAATCGCAAGTATTTGCCTCAGCAATCTGTTGAAGGATTGGAGGCGACGATGCATCTGAATGAAGCGCTCGATGGTGTTGAAATCATCGTATTGGCTCTCCCATCGTCCGTAATCCTCAACGTCGTAGATGACATCATTCCATTCCTTCGCCCAGGTCACGTTCTGCTTGATTTGGCAAAGGGACTTGCACCGGGCAAGCGTTTGATTTCTCAAGCCATTTATGAGGCCTTGAAAAACGCAAATTGTTCAAACCCACTGGCCGTACTTACCGGCCCGACCATCGCTCCTGAGGCCGCTGGAGGTGTGATGACAACTGCCTTAGTCGCATCGGAGGATATTTCCATTGCAAAACGCCTTGCGGACACACTCTCGACACCAACATTGCTCCTCCACGCTGCACCCGACCCCGAAGGTGCAGAACTTTGGGGCGCCTTCAAGAACGTTGTTGCCCTTGCGTGCGGCCTTGTTGATGGTTTGAAAACGATAGGAACACTGGGTGGAGACAATCTCAAGGCAGCCATTTTCAGTGCTGGATTCAAAGAAGGGTGCATTCTTCTTCCACTTCTTGGTGCTCGAGCAGAGGTTGCCTTTGGACCAGCAGGTCTTGGCGATCTTTACGTGACCTCCACTTCACCATTTGGACGAAATCGGACCATGGGCGAAAAACTAGGAACAGGCAAGAATCTTGAGGAAGCTCTCGAAGAAATGACCATGGTCGCTGAAGGTGTACGAGCAGCTCGAATGTTCCGAGATCGAGCAATCGATCAAGGAATCGACATCCCATTTACCAAGGCACTGAACACACTTCTCGATGGAGATATCGGTGCTGAAGAGTGCTGTCGCCGCATGGTTCTCTTGGGTTAAGTCCGATTGCCTCATATGGTGGAACACTCTCCTGTCACCATGGCAGAAGACAATTCCACAGAATTGACCGATTTCGAGGCTGGCCTTTTGGAATGGTTGTGCGAAAAGGACTTCCACGCTGAGCCATGGTCAACAAAAAAAGCAGCAAAACAATTCTATGTTGAAGAAGAGGCAATCTACGAAGCCGTTGCTGCTCTAACACGGAAAGTCCCACAGCGCATTCAGGTCTTCTACAAGAACGGTGCATTGCACATTGCTGCAGATTGAATCATTGCTTCATTGAAGGATTGCGGCTACCAAAAATTGCTTCACGAATCGTCTTCATCCATGACGGACGACGTACGTCCCCTTCATCGGTGACAAATGATCGTAATAGCAACGATAACATGTCGATGATTACAACCACAATGAAGATAATGATGAGTAGAGCCAAGACCTTGTCATATTGCAGGAATTTCAGGTATGTATTGATGTAGTAACCAATACCACCTGCTCCGACAATTCCGATAACCGTTCCGTGCCTTACATTGTATTCAAACATAAACATTAGTTGACTCAGAAGATGGTTTGCAGTCTCAGGAATAACGATTGAAGTGAACGTTGTGGCGTGAGATAGACCCATTGCTTTGCTCACTTCGAGAGAATCACTCGGCATACCTTCGAAGGTCTCGTATTGCAGCTTACCAAGATAGCCTATCGTGTAAAAAGTCATAGCGAGAACACCGGCGAGTGGTCCAAAACCTATGACGATCACAAATATGATTGCCCATATCAACGATGGGAGACTTCGTGTTGCGGAAAGAAGGAGACGGAACGGAATGGCAATGTACATCGGCATCAGATTCCGTGCAGCGAAGGAAGACAGACATAAAGCTCCAATGAATCCAAGAATGGTAGAGACAAAGGCGATTTTGATTGTTTCAATCATACCGAGGTAGCCAACAGAACAGAAGAATTCGATCTCTTTTTCGCACACTGGGTAAGATTGTGCCTCGAGTACAGACCAATTTGGAGGCCACATACTCTCTGACACGAATGTGGTTAGGTTCTCCCATCCACCCTCAAGCCGACCCCAGTCGTCGACCAAATTATTGAGTGTAATCCATGCTAGGACGAAGAGTGAGAGAATCACGAAAATGAACGGTTTTCTCATTCTTCTTCACCTACTCTTTCTCTCCATTCATCTATCGAGAAATCATAGAACTTTTCATCCTCGATTAACCAAACTCGTGTTGCGAGTAGTGCCACATTCTCTTCATGGTGTTCAACCATAACCATCGACGTGCCAGCATCCAGCATCTCTTTGACTGCTGCGATAACGACGTCAACCGTGTTGTGATCCAACTCACTCAGGAACTCATCTGCGAGAAGTAAACTTGGTCGCTGTGCAAGTGCGCGTGCTGTTGCAACTCTTCGAAGTTGTCCTCCAGAGAGACGCCGTACCGGTTCGGTAGTTTTCTCTTCAATGCCCAAAGCAATCAGAGCGGAGTTGACCCGTTTTTTTCTTTCCTCCGAACCGCCTTGAAGCACAGGGAGGCTTGCCCGAGCTCCTAGGTTGACGTTGTGGTACACACTTGCATGTCGCACCAAACCGAGCTTTTGTGGGATATACCCCAAGCCTCCCCGCCTGTCAACATGCAGATCAACTCTACCACCAATAGGCTCGATGAGACCAGCAATTGTTCGTACGAGAGTCGTCTTCCCAACCCCTGAAGGACCGAGGACTGCGATGACTTCTCCTGCATTGATCCTGGCACTGATCTCGGAGGCAAGCACAGCATTGTATCCAATGCTGAGGTTTTCCAAAACCAAGAGCGGCCTATCTTGTCCCACGCAACCACCTTGGANTATCCCTGATGGTTCCGTATTTCAACTAAGTGGAAGCCGCACTATTCCTGAATCTCATACTTTGTGTCAAAGTACGTGGTGATTCCGGGAATTGAACCGATGAGATTTCCGTAGATTCCCATGTGCTCTTGTGTGTTGACTTCAACGATACCAGGTGTGTTGAGAATGTTCATCAGAATTTGATCTCCACATTCATTCATTGGTTGCTCGGTATCAACGACTTGTGTGTTCACATTCAAGCAACCAGTGTACGTCTCGCCACCCATCGAGTGATTTTCGACGTACATCTCATCATTCATTGAAAGCAAGGCATTCAGAATAGCGGTTCTGGTCTGGATATCAACACGGTCTGGGTTGTACATGACGGGGTGCGATGGGGCTGAACCATACGATGGGAGAAGAATGTATTCTTCTTCATCCAAACACCAATCTTCGTTCTCTGCAGCATCTTCATTGCCACAGTAACTTCCAATGGTTGAATCCTTGACAAATGCTACATCACCCGCTCCTTCTGACAAACATCGGACTGCACCTGAATAGGATGCGTACGGTGTTCCAGAATCAGGAATGCTCGCATCTTCGTTGAAGTAGGAGAAGATCGTTGAGCGCAAAGACTCGATATCATCCTCAGAGCCAACAACAGGTGCGTATCCTTCGGATATCAGGTAACCCATCGGAAGAAGCATTCCTGCCGACTTCAACCAGCCTGTGTGGCAGGATGTCTTGCCTTGGAGGAGAGCGAATGGATCTGTAGAATCGTCACCATCGAGGTAGGCGTTGGCCATCTCTGAACCATTGAGAACCACAGCGTGTGCATCGTAGTAGGTTCGACCATCCGACTTCATGTCAGCAGCCATTGCTGCAAGACCATACTCCTTCCAGCCCATCCAAGCAGATCCTCCATCCATGAAGGCTATGTCTGCATTACCAAAGCGGAGTGCTTCAATAATTGCTCCCTCGGATGCAACAGGGTACAAAGTGACTTGGACGCCTGTTTCCTCAGCAACATAATCAGCCAACAACTGTGGGTTGATGTCGACATCCGTGTAATCTTCCTTAATTTCGAAGGCAATTCGAATGTTTGAGACCGTTGGAGATACTGTATCGGATATTCCGAATTTGTCTCCGAAATAGGATTGGATACCTGGCAAGTCCTTGACGAGGTTCCCATAGGAAGAGAGGTGTTCTTGTGCTGTNGTCTTAACGATTGATGGTGTATTTAGGACATTGGCCAGTACGGATTGTCCTTCCTCAGAATCCTTCATTCCAACGAGCGCATCCTGAATGGTTGCGATAAGTGCGCTATCGAGTAATTCAGGGTTGTACATCACAGGATGTGATGGAGCAGCGCCGTAGGATGGGAGGAGAACGTAATCGTCCTCTGGTAGACACCAGTCCTCGTTTTCTGAAGCGTCAGTGTTTCCACAGTAGGAGGAGATGGTGGAATCCTTAGCAAATGCAACATCTCCTGCACCCTCGGTTAAGCACTTGACTGCCCCTGAATACGAGTAGTATGGGGTTCCAGAATCTGGGATGCTTGAATCTTCGCTAAAGAAATTCAAGACCGTGCTTCGCAACGATTCAATATCGTTTGAGTCGCCGATAACATTCGCGTATCCGTTCCCGATAAGGAAGCCCATTGGTAGGAGCATGCCCGCTGACTTTAGCCATCCAGTGTGACACGAGGTCTTTCCAGCAAGAAGAGCGAATGGATCGGTCGAATCGTCGCCATCCAGATGTGCAACAGCCATTTCAGAATCTTTCAGAACAACTGCATGTGCATTGTAATATGTGCGTCCATCGGACTTTTGGTCTGCTGCAAGTGCATCTAGACCGTATTGTTGCCAACCAACCCAAGCGGCTGCTCCGTCCATGAAGGCAATGTCCGCGTTACCAAATCGAAGCGATTCGAGAATGGCTCCTTCGGAATCAATTGGGTAAAGCTCAACGTTCATGTTGAGTTCTTCAGCAAGGTAGTCGGCGAACTTCTGAGGATTTTCATCCACATTTGTGTAATCATCTTTGACTTCAAATGCGATGGTCAAGGTTTCAAGTTCGGTTTCTTCTTCATCGTTCCCAATGCATCCAGCAATGGATCCAAGAACAATCAATAGGGCTAGCAGTATCGGTTTTTTTGTTGTAATCAGCATCGTGGTATCTCCGTTTTCGGCCTCCCTAAAACAATGAGGTATATAAATTTAGGTTTCCCTAAAACTATTCATTTAACCAAACATTCACAATGGATTCTGCGTATGGGTCAGAGGTTAAACCATCATGGAAAAATGGCCGCACTACAACGATTAACTCAACCGAACCGCCCCAGCCCGACTGACCAACGACGACCACTTCGCCTACTTTCGTTCCATCAGGGTTGGTTCCGCTCGTCGTGTAACAATCGTACACCCAAACGTTGAGTTCTACATTGCCTGAACTTGGGCGAAATGTATGCGATTGTGCATCGCCTTTCTGGTCGAGGCGGAAGGCCTCGCTGTCGATTCGAATTGGAATTCGTTCATCGACCAAATCAATCGCTTGGCGCATTCTCGATTCTTGGAGACCAAGCAAAGAAGAAATCCATATTGAGGATTCGGTTTGTTGGAACGGATTTGCTTGATGTGGCGTTCGGATCGTGAGACTTTGAACAACCTCAAAGTTCGCAGGATTTTGGGTTTCAACAAAGACCCACGTGTATTGCTCACTGCTTGGCCATGCTGGGGCATAGGGATTCTCGGTGGCAAACGGCTCGCCCCACTCCTCCGGAGCGCGAGGTGAATCGAGGGGGACAAATCCGGAAACGCCGAGCATCAAGANAACCAAACCGATGGCTACCAAACGTTGCGTTCTGTTTTCACGCCAATCCAATCGCCCTGCTGGACTCACGAACGATAAAGACAAGATGATCGGAAGNAGAAGGAACGCCCCGTATGGGACAATCAACAACAACAACAATCCAAGCATGGCGTAGGTCAGCGTCTTTTCACCAAGAAAGGTCTGAAGACGTGCCGATTCATCCTTCGTTGCAAATTTGTAGACGATGAATGCCAGAGGAATCGACGCAAGAACCAGGAGAAAGCTGAGTACATCGAACGCCAACCCCATTGTGCTTCTTTGTTGATTGACCATCATATGCGTTTGGGAGTTGTTTCGGCAAAACAAAGCATTTGAGGCATGGAGCGCCTAAGCCGCGTCATGGGGGACAAGGTTGCTATGCAGTTCGAGTCCATCGGATTCCGGCATAAGATTCCCAGACCGAAATGGTACAACCCCTTGAATAAGCGCAAAGGGGCTGGAATTTCCCAAGTCAATTTGTCCATCTCTGAGGGTGAAATCATCGGCCTTGTCGGAACAAACGGCGCCGGAAAAACCACTCTTCTACGGATGATCAGTGGCATTTTGCCTCTCGAAGATGGCCATGCTGTTCGAAATGGAGCTCCCCTCGAAATCGAAACACTACGTTCAATCGTCGGATTTATGCCTGAACAGGTACGATGGTCNAGTCAACAAACCATCCGGCAAACCATGACTGAATTTTCCCGTTTGCGNGGTTGTTCCATTCAATCTGCTTTGGATGTTCTTGCCGTTGTNGGTCTCAAAANTCGAGTTGATGCNTCCCTTGATTCGTTAAGCCAAGGAATGCGTCAGCGNCTTTCNCTGGCAGTAGCNNTNCTTGGGACNCCGGANATNCTNGTNCTNGANGAGCCNTTCAACGGAATGGATCCCGTNGCAATNGACGCATTCAAGCGACTCNTGCGNTCNCTTGCANACAAAGGAATCTCAATTATGATTTCAAGCCANCATTTGAGTGAACTTGACAATCTNATCGACAAAATTGCTCTTCTACACCGAGGTCAACTTCTTGCANATGGTTCAACAGANTCGNTGCAATCTTCACTTGGCTTTGANCAAATGACCGAAATCGTGGTCGACAAAGAGATACCTNATTCATTGATTTCTTCATTGNACGTTTTGGAANACATNGTTAANGAGCACGAACATCNGTACGTCATTGAATCNGGCCATCATGATTTACTCAAAGCACTCATNGAAGCGTNAATTTGTCGTTTCAACCTGGCGCGTTGTACCGCCNACACTCATCGAANTGCTCTGTGCAGCGACNGGATTGGATCGTGAATCAATNGGCATGGAAGTCGAACAGAGCAGTATGATTCCANTGCGNACGATAGGGAGTGAAGAGGAATGACTCCTGCAAGGCGTATGTGGCATCTTGCCTACGCACTTGGACGAGAGCGAATGTTCTCAACNAGGATNCTGATCATGCTGCCNATACTGCTTCTCTTCATCCCAGGNATGGCCTGGGGATTTGCAGACCCNAACCTCCAATTGCCCGCTGATCAACTACCTGAAACTGCAACTGAAACCATGTTTTTGGCCAGCATTGGGATTGTGTTCGCTGGTACGATGGCTGCTGTCATCATCGCACACGATGGAATTAGCCGTGATCGGACAAGCGGCGTTCTTGAGGTGCGATTGTCCCAACCTATGCCTCGCTGGAGGCAAGG
>NZVG01000053.1:0-15866 GCA_002698145.1 Methanobacteriota archaeon
GCCCAACTGTCCGTAATTGTCCCGCCCCCAACACTTCAGGTCGCCGTTGTCAAGGATGGCGCAGGTGTGGGCATATCCAGACACCGCAACGGCCGTGCGGCCCGTGCCGAGGTCAATCGCTGTGGATGAAGGTGCGTTGGTGGGTGTGAAGGTTCCACCGTCGCCCAACTGTCCATTACCGTCAGCCCCCCAGCATTTCAGGTCGCCGTTGTCAAGGATGGCGCAGGTGTGGGAGTCTGCAGCAGACACCTTGTTGTTCACATAAACAGAGGAAGAGGAACTCGATGAGCCGCTACCCACGGTAGATGCACCACTTTCTACCAAGTGGTACAGGACACCAGTCTGTCCTGAGCTACCTGCTCTGAAGAAATAATGCATATCGCCTTGGGAATCCAATGCAAGCGCGTTGTAAGTGGGATGGACGAATCCTGAGCTATTTGCGATCGCTTGATTGACCCATGAGCCACTCTTGTTGGTTGCATATTGGAACTGAGCGCCGTTCGTACCATGTTTGGCTACGAGGTGAACTGTACCATCGGATTCTACAACCATATCTCCTATGGAGGTTGCACTCGATCCGGTTAATGTGTAGAGATCACTGGACCAAGAACCACTCGCATCGTTTTTGATGACATGTCCGCCTTTCCTGTAGTAAAGATGCTTGACATCATTTGAATCGATAGCAAGATCGATACTGTAGTCACCTAGGCCACCAGAGTCGATGAAGTCGCTGGACCAAGAACCGCCCGAGTTGTTGTACACGGAGAGATAATTTGTGTTACTCTGGGACGTTGCTTCTTGCATCATTGCTATGTACACATCACCTGCTGAATCTACGACTATGGCGGTAGGTCCTGGATACAGGGACGAGGCGGACGCCACTGTTTCGGTTGACCAGGTTCCTGAAACGTATGAAGTGTAATTTAGGTCTCCGCCAGTAATGAACTTATTTGACGCAATATGGATGTTGTCTGACGAATCGATGATCATAGAGATTGATCTGCCAACGGTCTGATCCAATACAATCGGAGAAGACCAGACCCCATTCGATAGCGTCGTGTAGTACAGATTATCAATTCCATATGCGATGTGTGGATTATCATTTGAATCGACAGCAATGGCATTGGCGTATCCCATACCATATACTCCTGAATCAATCAGCGTTGTCGTCCAAGAACCACCTGAATTTGTCGAATAATATAATCCATCAGAATTACATGCATCATAGTGAGTCAAATGATGATGGTCGTTTGAATCCATAACGTGGCTAATTAATTCATATCCACAACCCGATAGAATCCCAACCGGCACTCCGTTTTGCATGGTGCGATTAATCGTCGCACTGGTATTGAACTGGAAAGTGATGTTGGTCATCGGCACGCCGACCGAAAGATCCGCACCTTCGACGCTCGGCGTGAGTTCGAGGTAGGATGCTGAAAGATAGATGCTGGCCTGGTACGTGACGCCGTTCAGAACCGAGCTGATGGTGTAGGTTTGGTTGGTGGAAGGCGACGTTGGTGTACCGCTGATGGTGCAGTTGTTCATCGAGAGACCTGGTGGAAGGTTCGGCGAAGACGTGCACGAAGTGAATTGCGAAAATGGCATTGAGGCACCAGTTCCGAGATTGACGAAGGGGAGGTTGTCGCCCATTTCGTTGCCAGGGTTTGCACCAACCAAACCATCGCCTACTATCGCCTCTGTACTACCAATGCCAAGCATACCGAATCCATTAGCACCCCAACATTTGAGTGATCCATTTTCAATGATGGCACAAGCATGGGAAAAGCCACCTTCAATTGCGAGCGCTTTGACGCCTGTTCCGAGATCGGTTGTTGCGAGGTTGTCGCCCATTTCGTTTGATCCATCGCCTATGGTTGCGGTGTTCTCGATACCGAGTTGCCCGTGTTGATTCCGACCCCAACATTTCACATCACCGTTGTCAAGAACGGCGCAAACTGATTGGGTCATGGCCGTCAAATCAACGGCTGTTCGGCCAGTACCGAGATCTACGAAGGAGAGGTCATCGCCCATTTCGTTGGAGGCATCTCCTTGGTGCGAGTTGTTTCCAAGACCAAGATTCCCGTATTGATTGAATCCCCAGCACTTTACTGAGCCGTTGTCAAAGATGGCACACGTGTGTGCATTTCCTGCGTCGATGTAAACGGGCGTGAGTCCTGTTCCAAGAGAGGTGTAGGCCAAATTGTCGCCCATTTCGTTTGGTCCATCGCCCATGTACGTGGTGTTTTCAATTCCTAATCGTCCGTGACCGTTCGCACCCCAACATTTGACCTGTCCGTTGTCCAAAATTGCACAGACGTGGTCGTACCCAGCTGCAATGGCAACGGCGGTTCGTCCTGTACCGAGGTCAACCGCTGCGAGGTTGTCGCCCATTTCGTCTGCCGCATCACCCATGGTCGTGGTGTTTCCAATGCCCAACTGGCCGTTGTTGTTCCTGCCCCAACACTTCACATCGCCGTTGTCCAAGAGAGCGCAAGAAAAGCGATCGCCAACTGAAACATCAACCGCAGTTCGACCTGTACCGAGGTCAACCGCTGCGAGATTATCGCCGATTTTATCTGCCGCACCACCCATGGTCGTGGTGTTTCCAATGCCCAATTGCCCAAAATTGTTGTAGCCCCAGCACTTCACTGAACCATCATCGAGAACAGCACATGTGTGAGCAGAACTTGTAGGTAGGCCAGCGGAGATTGATGTGGCCGTACGTCCCGTACCAAGGTTTGTGACGGCAAGAGCGTCGCCCATTTCACTAGGAGCATCTCCAATAACCTGCGTGGTGGTTCCTTGACCAAGACGGCCAGAAGAATCCGCTCCCCAACACTTGACTGAACCGTTGTCCAAGATGCCACAGGCATGATTGTATCCCAGGGCAAGTGAAGATGAACTCGCACTGTTCGTTCCAAACGTGATGTTGGTCATGGCCAAACCGACGGTGAGTTCCGCACCTTCGGCGCTGGCGGTTAGATTTTGAACGCCTACGCCTGAATCGAAGTGAATGCCGTTGCCACCGGTGATCGGTCCGTCAATGCGCTGACCGGGTGTCAGGTTCCACGCATCGCTCACGGTCACGGATTCTGGTTCCCACTGGAGAATCGTGTTACGGTAGCCGAACGGACAGCTGATAGCTGTGCTGTGTCCGCATTGGTTGGCCATGGCAAAGGTTGACCCAAAGAGAAGGGGTTGTCCGTGGAAGTAACTCACCTGGCCACCGGGAATGGTTTGACTCACACCCGTCTGGTTTGCTGCATTGTAGGCGATCAACCGTCCGGAACCTGCGAAGTACGCGGTGTCACCGTACACGCCGAGCAATCTGGACCCAGGANNGAGATACCCGACCGCACTGCCACCANAACNAGACACTTGCCAGAGCGTGTCGTTGGTCNGCGAGTANAACGCCCACTCATAACCGCCNCNTGTTTTTTGTNCTGAAACGATCAACTCTCCGTTGTCAAGCATGGCAAGGCGGATGTGAGCATATCGCCCGGATGAGTACGCTNNCGTTTTGACATTGTCAATGGTGGTGGAAACATTGGCTATGTGCCAGTGGGTCGAGTTGGTGGTGCTGTACCCCCAGAGGTCGTACGTGTCTGCACCTGCCGACGACGACAGATGGCTNCGTCCAATGAAGTACATCTCTGTACCGTCGCGAATGAAAGGTGACGCATATTCTCCGGTGAACCTCAACGCACCGTCGCAGACGNTNNNGNACACCACGNNGGTGCAAAAGTCGCCCAGTGCCCAAGCCGTGTCGTTGTTGGAATCGTAGATCCAGTATTCTGAACCGTTTCCTCCAGTAGCGCCAGTGCCATGATAGGAGGTGGCAGAATCCGAACCGATGAAGAGGAGTTGCCCGTTGGAGACCAAACCTCCCGCGGGGTCACCAAACAGCCCCTTAGCGGGAAGTGAAGGAACGGTGTACCACGTGTTATTTTCCGTGCTGAATACTTGTGAGCCAATGTTNACTGGTAGCTTGTTAAGCAGTTGGTAATTGAAAATCTTCGTTCCGACTACCATCAATTGGCTGGCTTGAGTCCCTGATGGTCCTGGAAGGGCCCAAGTGGTCTGATTGTCAACGTTGTGAGCAAAGAACGATGAAGTACCCCCATGGCCTGAAATTGACGAAGCAGTAGCAATGTAGATCGTTCGACCAACAATCACAGCCGTCTTCACGAGGTTGTTGTGGGAAGAGACGAGATAGATGGTGTCGTTGGCTGGGTTGTAGGCGTGCAAATCCCCTCGTTGATCGTTGAGGGCTTGGGAACTTGAAAACGTGGCATGGAACGTGAAGTAGGTGAGGCCGTCGACCATGCCAACGTAGCGGCCGACCATACCGGGACAGTTGTTGGAAGAAGCGGTGATGGGTTGCCAAGTGGTGTGGTTGGTGGCGTTGTAAGCCATCGGGCACCCCACCCTNGAGGTGTGTGTGAGCGTTCCTTGGAAAAGAATGGCGTCTGTGGCTATGGCGATGTATTCCGAGTCTCTAAGGGGGGCATCGGTTCCAGTAGCCCAGATGNTGTTGTTGCCGTACATCACGGAGGTGGCAGGGGAGCTTTGTGCGATTGGTTCTGAATCATCCAGCGTTTCTTCACCGTTTGTTAACGAATTCATTGAATCAAGATACCCAACTTGAGTCATCGTAATCATGAGGATTACAAGGACGATTGCTTTGTTGAGATTTGCTGAGCGTGCGCTGGCCATGCACTGGCTTCCAGCAAGTCATTATTATTGTTTTACCCCACAGTCTAAGGATGATTTTTAAATTGAAAAATACCATAAAATTTCGATGATTATTCATTTCGCATACGTTTCTTCTCTTGAACCGTTTCAAACAAGGCCATTGCGAGGCCCAAATCGTGCTTCTGCTTCCGTTCTCGAAGACTCAGTTGTTTGCTGCGAAGAATGTCCAAAACTTCGGCTCTGGATTTGGCTTTGTTCCGTGCCATTTCAGCNGCATGAGATTGATTGCGATGTTTNTTGTTCCACTCTGCCTCAGAAATGGAACCTTCTGCTTTGATTTGAGCGATGCGTGGCTCGGCTTTGGCTCGTTCTGTGGCCGCTTTTCCCGCCATTTGTGAGCGAGCGGTGAAATCGGCTCGACGTTGTTGTGTCGCCAATTGTGCATCGAANACGATCTGCTCTCGCTGGGCTTGAATCGAAGCATGTTCAGCCATGTTNNTNGCATGCTCNCNNTCNGCTTCNAGACGAACCTTGTCNGACTGNTTCCANGNAATGAAGGCGTGATCGATGCTCATTCCGAACGATTCGACCGTACGTCGGAGTGCGAGGGAGAGGCCGATGTTTGCATTCTCATTTGCTGNTTCCTGAACNAGCTCGTCGTTGGAATACTTCTGAATGGTACGAGCCATGTAGGCCTGCGCTTCTCCGAGCAGCATTGCTTGGAGGTCTTGAACGCGTATCTCCATCATCCCATTTGCTGGCAACTGAATAATTCGTGCAATTTGTTCGCGTGTTGCAGACAATCGAACCGTTGCATTGCCTCNNAGCGTTTGATGATCGTTGGATTTAGAGACGAACGGGAGATTGATCGTGTATGGGCCNAGNAANGCAAANANGTAGGAGCGATGGCGCTTTCCACCAAACATACGTCGAAGCATGGACGTNGTTGGGTTGGCTCGCATCACTTGCTGGGTCACGATTCCGGCGATGCGTCCGTTTTCCAGCACGACGCAGACTTCGTTGGGTCGAAGTAAGATCGGTGTGTTTCGGGGCAGGTCGTTGTCATGGACAAATCGAGCGATTTGGTCCGGGTCGGTTCTCCATCGGTATGTGTTTCGTGTCAATATTCCACCTCAGTTTCGTAAATCGTCGAGCAGGCGATTGCGTTCAGCAAAGTGACGACGTGCTTTGTCAAGCACGCCATCGATGATGTCAAGATCGATGTTCCTGGTTTCAACATAAGCCGCCATGGTCGCATTGAGATGCTGTGATGCATGTTCGAGCATGGCAATGGTTTCACGGTCGTGTTCGATCANCTTCTTGTGAATTTTCCGGGTCATTCGCCGNACACCATCGTGCTTTGGCCGGCTTTCTCCGGAAATAGCAAATTGNGCATCTTCAGCAAAGGATTTCAAATTATGCAGNATGTATTGNATTCTATTCATTCCGTATTTCTCACCGTTTGCATAGGCCCGAATCATCCATCGCTCGACTTGTCGCTGAATCTGATGGATTCGTCGCCGCACGTCTTCACGCACCGCACGATCGGTTCGACGTACACGTGTTTGTTCGTATCCCTCGTAGGCAGAAATTAACACCTTCATTCCATTAACTGCTGCAGGAATGGCGAGGGTTGATGGTTCCATATAGGAGAATATCTCCTTGGTCCGTCTTAATGCTATTGGCACTATTTCTTGAAACCGCGCTTCTTGAATCCGCTGCGTTGACCACCTTGCGAGCGCTGTCCGGACTTGCGTTGTGAGCGTGCACGACGGTCTCCCGCTCGTGGACCTGCGGCTTGCTGTTCCTTTTCTGCAGCCTTGCGGTCTTTTTGCATCTGGCGCCATTGGCCGCCNATCAGTTGCAGAACCTCTTCTTTGGAATTTGCACCGATGGATTGCTTCGCTCCTGAACTACTGACCCACAGTCGACCTTCTTTGTCGTACGGTCGTTGGGGATGTGAGGTACCTTCCTCACGCTTGATTTTTTTGAGCCCAACTTTGCGAGCTGCAAGATACAATCCTTCGAGGTCAGGTTTGAGAACGGATGAGTCTCGTGGAACNCGACGTCCACCACGGCGAGATGTCTTTGCATTAAAGTAACCAGGCCAAACGCAAATTCGGTCTGGATTGTGTTCCATCGTTTCGCCTCAAAATTGCCTCATGGTTGAGCGGTATCAACCCAGCGATGGTGATGTTCACTCGAGGAGAACGCCATTAATGACGCCGTCCTTGCCAGGTCTGGACGTGATCTTGACGTTGCCTTCACTGGTTTCGATAACTGCGCCCTTGACGAGAATGTTTCGTCGAACGTAGTTTGGATCCGATTCGTTTTGAATCACGTTGATGATGTCGGCGTTGACGGTTTTACCAGTCTTTGGATTGTTGACCGAGACCTTGTTTGCAGCCATGACACGAACCATCGTGTTGCCGCCAGCCTTGCGGTATATCTTGCGCCGAGCTTCACCAACGAGGGCGAATTGCTTCTCGGTTGAGATTTCAGTCGAGCGCTTTCCTCGTGCTTGTACACGTCGTCCGCCACTTGCTTTTTTCTTGGAAATTCCATGCCATTGTGCCATGTGTCTCTCTCCTTGCATCGCCACCGACTTGCAGGGCGTATATCAAGGCAACCCTCAACAGCAACGACCTGAATAGGTGGAAAGAAGTTCACCATCGTGGGCAATGAGCCGTGCTTCAATCACGTCTCCGACGTTCAATTGAGNAACGCCTTGGGGTGTTCCTGTGTAGAGCAAATCGCCGTTTGAAACGGGGGCCCAAGCCATCAGAGAGGCCACTTGGTCAGCTGGCGTGATGCTCATTTCTGCAAGCGATGCTTCTTGCCACCGCTCACCGTTCACGTCGCATTCAATGCGAAGAGCGGTGGCCTCGTCGGTGAGTGCTTCGAGTCCGTGCCTCCATGGATAGAACGTGCCGAGGACGGCGGCTTGACGAAACGTCTTGGCTNTGGCCCACGGCAGCCCGTCGGCCCGCAACGTCGATTGTGTTGCCCTATCGGTCAAATCAAGTCCGATAGCAACGGCATCAATGTCGCCGTGTTGCGTCAATCGAACGACGCATTCGGTTTCAAGATGCACCTCTCCAGGGTGCTTTGAGACATGAAGAACGTCCGATTCCGTTCTGCATCCATCTGGTTTGACAAAGAAGATCGGTTCTGGTGGTTGCTCATTACCGAGTTCTTTGGCATGGGCTGCAAAGGTTCGAATCGTACACCAAACGGCCATGAATTGCCCACCGGATGTCGGTTCTTGAACCGAAGGGTGAAACAGGGTCAGCGGTTGGGAGTGGTATGGCGAAGGACTTCCAAGTCAAGAAACGACGGCCTGTGCGTCGTAAGCACATTGCTCCATTGCTGAAGGAACTTGAAGAGGGACTGAACATTGACCTCGCTGTCGATGGTGCTTTTTTGGAGATGGCAAATTACGGGCCGTGGCAATTGGTGTTCGTCGACAAGGTCGCCAAGACGATTGAAGTGAACGATGACGACGGTCGTCGCTGGGTCTTCTTGACGCTTCGAGGCTTCTTGGAGCACCCTGATTCAATGCGCTGGGTTGCTGTCGATCACGGAGCAATTCCATTCCTCATGAACGGAGCAGACTGCATGGTTGCCGGTGTTCACGGAGCCGATCAAGACATCGAAGTTGGTGATCTTGTGTGGATTCGAGACAAGGAACACGGGCGCCCTCTTGCGATTGGATGGGCAACNATGCCAGGCAGTGAAATGGTGGACGCAAGCAAAGGCAAAGGCATCAAAACCATTCATTGGGTTGGCGATGAATTGTGGGACATGGAAGCATAACTCAAATAGATGAGACGCCCCATTTNGAATCATGCGAACCATCGTNGCACTCACCCTNATCGCTCTTCTAGCGGTTTCTACAACCTCTNATGCNGCTAAAACGGCAGGCGAAGACAACGGTCCAGATATTGACGAGACGCCTTTCGAGTCGTACACGGCCACCTCGCCTTCCGTATCCGGTGAAACATGGACGCTTGTTGTGGTCATGGATGAAGCACACATGAGCAACAACACGACCTTCGAAATTACCTCCCAAATATGCCTTAATGACGGTGTTTGTGACCCACCAGTAACACAGGAAGTCGCTGTAGATGGAGCTACACACACCACTTCACTGACTCCGCCTGATGACCATTCCTACGTTAACTGGCGAGTCAAGGCCATGTACGAAGACGATTCAGTGGATTATTTCCCGTACGGCTCGTGGTACACGATCTGGTCAAGTTGCTACTACGAAGATGGTGGTTACTATGGCCCCGATTCGGATGGGGATGGCTGTGGAGGCGATGAAGAGAACACGCCAGGGTTCACACTCGTTCCAGCCCTTGTAGCCGTTGGATTGGCGATGGCAATCGCACGGCGTAACTAAACGCAGTGCTCGACCAACCGCTCGAGGAAGCGACGGTGTTCTCCGCCCCACATCTGAAGGATGACCGAGAGTTTCGATTTATCTCCATGCAGCGTTCCTTGGAAGAAGCCAACACGGTCCAAGTCGCTGTGAACAAGGGGCAAATCCTCGTGTTCAATTTCGATAAGCAACCCCTCTTCATGTTTTGTTATGCATGTCGAGTTATATTTTATGCATTTCTCATCGCTGTCGAATTTTACCCTCCGTGAAGAAAGAAATGTTTCAACACCCAAGAACAATGCATCAACGTCGATGCCCATTCCATCCATGTCGGCTCCATACGAAGCAAGGAAAGGAAGGTCGGTTTCGTTTTGCTCCATCAGATGATCAAGGCCGCGAGCCATCTCATCTTCGTCCATGTCATCACGCAACCTGAGAGAGTTTGGTCCAACCAACAACTCGTCCATCCGTTGCATCGATGGCAACAGCGAATGCATGCTCCCAGATGCCTTCTTCCCACGTTCGAGACACATCGACCGTCGTTGCACCCACCGAAGTGCTGGTCAATTGACCGAGAAGATCGTTGGCTCCGTCACCTGGAACAGCAACGAGAAACCCGATGCGCGTATCGGCATGATAGTCCCCGCTCGAGTCAAACACACCGTCCATACCTGACAACTGTGGATACCTTGTCGTATCGGAAAGACGTTGCTCAAGCGTGGACATGTTCGCAACGGCTGGGATCGATTCCCGGTTGTAGGAGGCCAATTCTTCGAACGAACCTTTGTCCAAGTAGGTGCAATTTTCACTGGACGGTTCACCTGTCACTTCGAACAGAACCCAGCCAGACGTATCGTCCGGATGAACCCACGAAACGTTCCATTGTGTGGTCGATGCATTGCGTTTGTCAAGACCTCGCCAGATGTAACCGCCGTTGTCAAGTGCAGCAGAGGCGCCGCTGGCGGAACCACCAATGTGATCGAAACACTGCATGGCCTTTTCCAACGTGTGTTGACGCATGCTGGATGCATCGGGTGGATGGAGCTCTTCCTGGCCACCCCAATCTTCCTGAACATCGTCATCGAGTGCCAGAATGTTTGACCGTGGTCGCAAATCGTAATCCTTCCCAAGGTCGAGAACTTTCGCTCCACGGGTTAGTTTTGTAGCTTTGAAGGTATGATGCAGTTCCAATTCACCCTCGGGGAGGATGTAATCACCAAAGGCTTCCGAGAAGGGTGAACAATCTGTTTGCAGTGAGCCATCGTTGGAGATAATGACATCAACGGTTTGCTGCGTAGCCCAAGGATTGTCTTCTTCCGCCCAAATTTCCATGGTCGCTGATCCAAGGCAGAGTCGTTCAACATCGACATGGGTCGCAGCAATCTTCCATGTCTTGTCTTCACCGAGCGTGTCCTCACCAACAACTCTCCATCGCCAGCCCAATCGTTCACCTGATGCACCTTCCTCGATGACGTCGGTTGCGAACAAATCTTGCAGTTCAATGGGCTGGAGCATGAGAGAAACACCGGGGAGAACAACATCAAGACTTCCGAGCAAGCCGCCTACATCGAACGTTTTGGCAAATCCTTCGTACGGCTTGTTGTCGATTGTTGCAGAGAAATCAAACGCAGTTGAAAGGGTTGCCTGCTCCTTCAACTCGATGTGACGCGTTGTTGTCAAAACCGCTTGTCCAGGGACATAGGCTCCGTCTTCCGCATCAGGACAACTGCCTTGGTTGATAATGGAGTACGTGTTTCTTCCAATGTCAAAATCATCAAACTCGTAGGTGTTGGTAATCTCGACCGCAAGCCAATCGTTGCTCCCATACGGTCCTTGTGAGCGAACTGCTCCATCGAGGTTGTTTGGAACAGGCGGCAATTGATTCGTCCCTTTTGTCACTCCGAGCGTTCCTCGCCCTTCGTAATCCATGAAAATTCGACAATAATCATCGTCCGGTTCAAGGAAATTAAACACCAAGTCGAGAAAGCCCTCGCTCGCCATCACCGCTGGGCGGTCGCCAAGACCACCCGAGATGCTGTACTCCATGGTATCGCCATAACGAAGCGGTTCGGCAGTAAACGGCTCCAATGTGGAATTGATGTACCACCATCCTGCTGCTCCGAGGAACAACGACACGATGACGACTGCAATGACTTTTGGATCCTTGATCATATCAGCAAGTGTGGCAGCGTCTTTTCGCTTTGTTGCGACAGGTGTGAAGACTTCCTCCGTTTCTTCTTCGACAAGGTCAGGGACGAGGACCGCTTCGAGGACTTCATCGTCTTCAATGACCGCTTCAACAGCCTCCGACTTGTCTTCTTCGATGGAAATAGTGGTTTCATCTTCAAGCGAAAGAACGACTTCTTCCTCAACCGCTTCTTCAACAGGGTCAGACTCGGACAATCCCACTTCAGTGCGTGCCAATCCTGCCCCAAGGAGGCGTTCCACCAATTCAGCTTTCTTGCCTGATGTTGGAAGGTCGTTGATGACGCACAAGGCCTTGAGTTTGGCCACGGTCAGCGATGATGTTTCATCCGCCATCTGTTCACCTCGATTGATTCGATGGCTCATCACCTATCAAGGATGGTGGTCAATGCGTCAACATGGACGTTCTTTTGTCCTCTTCAGGCCTGATACGGAACGTACGAGCCGTCTTCGGCTTGAATGTAGACGGTTTGATCGTAGGTCCCATCTGGCATCTTGCGGAAGAAGTAGCCGTTTTCTGCTGGCTCAAACACGGGCTCAGCAGTCGCTTCGACCGCAGGCTCTGGTTCTGTCATCACCGGTTCTGCTTGCGGAGGGCCGCTTGGACCNNCCGCTNAAGGAGGTGGGCCGCTTGGACCAGCCGCTGAAGGAGGTGGGCCGCTTGGACCTGCAACGGTCGCAAGAACCTCATCTTCGGTCGTCTTGCTCGGTTCCGTCAATGCCTTGACACCTTCACCGTGTCGTTGGGCACCGAGGAATGCAAACGCAGAGAGACCGAGGAAGAGCAAAGCGAGGATACCAGCCCAAATCTGGTTGGGCCACATGCTTCCATCAATTTCCATCTCTCCCGAGAGCGGTGGGCTATCGTAATCGTTTCGGTCGAGGTATTCGGCAAACATGCACTGTCCGCCACCATCAACATCGAATTCGAAAACAAAGACTTCGTCCACGATCGGCGTTTTATCCGAAATTTGGAATTGAGAGTCATGCGTTGAATTGCTTCTTGAATCGCGCTTCGTGTCAAGGATTTCACCGGATGCACAATCATCCGAATTCAAGAGATAGACCGCAATGCGAGCGTTTGAGTTTGTTGGAGGATCTGTTGCAGTAACCTCAATCTTAATCGGCACATCGGTGAAATCTTCGCCATCGATGGGTGGCCCCCAGACAAAACCAAGATCCTGTTCGTAGGTGTTACCGACCGCTGAGGCACTAAATGAAAACGGGTACAAAGCGAATCCAAACATCAATGCAGCCAAACCGAGGTATAGGAATACATTCCAGCGGGAACGCTTGAGGGCTTCTTGACGTTCTTCCAGCGTCATATCTTTGATCAGTTCTTCGTGGTGGTCCTCAAGAGGAGGGGCGGATTCCGTGGTTTCTTGTTCCGGCTCAGCAGGTTGTTCCTCATCCGACATATAAGGGGGCCAAAACGGCCGAGCATTTGAAATCCTCTCTGTTTTCCTTCTGACCATGAGCGAGTTGCAGGAACGTGACGGGTTACGCCTGGTCGTGTTGTCGCGCGGCGCTCGTCTGTATTCGACGAGACGTCTTGTTGAGGAAGCTCGCAAACGTGGACTTGACGTCAATGTTCTCGATCCAATGAGCTTCTCATTGTTCGTTGATGACAACGGCATTGATGTCATGCACGAAGGACGACCAGCAGCCTTCGATGCTGTCATTCCACGTATTGGTCACTCCATTACTCGACACGGTGTTGCCGTTCTCCGCCACCTCGAACAAATGGGGATTTGGACGGCCAACACGGGACAAGGTATTCTCCAGAGCCGGGACAAATTGCATGCCTCACAACTTCTCGCCCGAAACAAAATCCCTGTTCCACGTACCGTTTATGTTCGAGATACTGCGGACATTGAACACGCCATCGAAGCGGTTGGTGGTCTTCCTGTCGTCGTCAAAGTTACCGAAGGAACCCAAGGCCAGGGCGTGTTCTTACGCCACACCTATCACGAAACGCGCAACCTTGTCCAGGGATTGTTGCACACCAAGAAAGCGATTCTCATTCAGGAATACATTGCTGAGTCCCACGGCACGGACATCCGTGCCCTTGTCGTTGGCGATCGCGTTGTTGCCTGCATGCGTCGACGTGCTCGTGGACGAGAGTTCCGAAGCAATTTCCACCTCAACGGCACCGTTGAACCTGTGAACCTCGATCCTGCCTTTGAAGAGGTTGCATGTCGAGCCGCCCGTGTTCTTGGCCTACGTGTGGCTGGGGTTGACCTGCTCGAATCCGTGGACGGTCCACTCGTTCTCGAAGTAAACTCAAGCCCAGGATTGGAAGGTATCGAGAAAGCCAGTGGCATCAACGTTGCCGGTGAAATTGTTGATTTCGTCATCAACGATGCCGTGTTCACGGAGGTTGAGTTGGACAAATTATTGCGAACCGTTCCCGGTGAAGGCGTTCTCTCCATTCAATTGCTTCATCATCCCAATCTCATTGGCCATTCAATCGATGAAATCTTTGCTAACAGTGGCCAACCTTCCGTCTATGCGCTCAGTCGAGGTGAGCGAATGATGTGGAATCCAGAGTTGAGCGTTCAACTTCGCTACGATGATGTCTTGATCTGTTACGGTGAATTGGATTCATTGCGGGCAACGCTCCGTAAAGCCGTCTTGATGTCCCCGCCAATCGTAACCGATTCGCCATCGGGCGAAGAGACCAACGCATGATTAGCGCTCTGGGTTTTCTTCAACAGATTCATATGGAGGTGTGCATACTGCACTACGTCCGCAAGGACACGGGATGCACATCCGCTTCGGCGGAACAGCGAGGCAATGATGCCATATGGAGAGAAAGTACACACAGCCGAAGGCTCAACGACCGAGCCAGCTTCGTCTTACCGATGAAGACATTCAGCTTCCTCCACGTCTTGTTCACATCCAGAACCTTCCATGGCTGGATTGTTATGACCAACAGCTTCGAACGGAAAACAAATCCGAAAACACACGCAAAACCTACCTCAATGGCCTGCGAGCGCTCGTTGAAACACCGCTCCCTGGTGAAGAGATTCTCAGTGAATCCGATTTAGAATCGATGAATGTTGTCATGCTGGCGAAACGGCTTGAGCCACTGAATGGACGAATCGATCGTTGGACACACTCCATGAGCGAGTTGAGCCCTTCGACCTACAATGCTCGCCTTGCGGCAGCTCGTCACATGATCAAGTGGCTTGGTCATCGCTGGCCTGACCATCTGGTTCGCGCCCGAACGGGGCGTAAACTACCTCGAACTTTGACCCGACGTGAACTTACTTCGGTCATCGAGGCAGCAAATACTTCGGAAAATGCCATCGCCTCCGTGGTTGTAACGGTCTTGTTGGATACGGGAATGCGTGTTTCTGAACTCTGCAATCTCAACCTTTCCGATATGGAACTCGAGGGATTGCATGCCAAGGTGATTGGAGGCAAGGGTGACAAGGACCGTATCGTTCTGTTTACACAACGAACCAAGAATTGCATCGATGCNTACCTTCCAATCCGTTCCTCTCGACTNCGAGANGATGAACACCCCTTCCTNCTCAATCAAGCAGGNCGACGTTTGCAACCACGTGGNGTTCAACGCCTGATGGATCAACTCGCAATCGAAGCAGGATTACCGAAAGGGAAACTTACACCACACGTCNTGCGGCATAATTTTGCAACNGGATTGCTCGAACGCGGAGCAGACCTCGTCACCATCCAGCGGCTGCTTGGCCACACCAGCATTGCAACGACTCGCGTCTATCTCGATATCTCCGATCAAACCNTGCGTGAAGTGTATCATCGTGCTCANTCNATGCGTCAGACAATGGATGAGGAGCAAGCACTTCAGGATGGAGAAACTNATCGAACAAGAAGGTGGAACNGAAACCTTCGGTATCGATGTTTCACGAACGTGAGCGTTTNCGCTTCTCAGTCGATTCAGGCCCTGCCCANGCTCGATGTGGCGTAACATCTTTGCCAGAATGTCCNGGAATGGGGCAGTGCTTCCCAGATCGACATCGTGAGCAGTTTTCTTTTGAAGGNANTTCGACGGTCTTTCGTANACGACCGTACTTCCGCCTTGGCATAGGAAACCATCAATCGAGACGGTTTTACAATGTAGCGCTTGTATNGAATCAGTTCTTGCGGAACCAAGGCATNTCNGTNACGCTTCGTGGAACCTTCANGGTCTTNCCTTTNCGACCATCGTCNGACTTGACGGCTTTCACCTTCTGATCNCCCTTNGTCNTCTNNACGGTCTTTTCTGCGACTTTCTTCCCAGCAGCGGTCGCNTTCGATGCNGCTTTCTTTGCNGTCGCTTTTGCTTTNGATGTGGCCTTNTTTGCTGTTGACTTGGCTTTTGCAACGGNNTTCTTNGCNGTGGATTTTGCGCTCTTTGCTGCGANGGCTGCCGCCAATTTAGCGGCGCTTGCTTTGTTCAAACCAGCCTTCTCGAGACCAGNTTTACCTGCTTTTGCAATCTTGGCTGCTGTGTTTAATCCAGCCGCCNGNAGNTTCTTTGCAGTCGCTGCACCTACACCNGGTAGTTCAGTCAAATCTTCGCCTTTGGAACCCGTCTTCTTTGCCATGGTCTCACTTG
>NZVG01000053.1:15871-64310 GCA_002698145.1 Methanobacteriota archaeon
CCATNAGACGTCGGATTCTTGAAGTATTCCGTGTGGAGGTTTTGTGNTGANACTCGANCATCNGNNGNANCANATGAGTCCANCACCGGTTGTACACGGTGTNTTGGNANGAGANTGCAACTAATCGATGCTGAAGCCCATNGAAAGNCAATCGATGCATTTCTCGACGTTGTCGACACCGATATCGCCGGTTCGGCCGCAGCGGTGGCAGTATCCGATATGCTTTACGAGATTCTTGTGTTGACTNGGNTGCACAAGCCCCCTTGCTGCGACATTCGGTTATGAAGACTTGTTCAGTCCTTAGGAGACATTGATGTGGTTGTGCGGTGTCAGACAACCATGGGAGTGGATTTGAAACCAGAACGTTCNGTCCTTCACGCTCAGGTTCGCAAAGCGAAAGCGAGCCATTGCATCGACGACGNTGGTCACTACCTCCGCCCNTCGACGTTCAAGGGNCCGTCNTCGAAAGTGTACCTTGGNGATGTNGCAGAAACGCTTCTTCGCTGTTCCATCGGTGCAGAAACCCCGATNTTTACTCAGCAACCTGGTTTTGATGANCANCGGTGGACGATGGAATACACNGCNGGNTCNCTTCGTGTGTTGATTCAATCAATGCCGTACTGGGGTTTTGGNTTGTTTACNTCGGGNTATCGAAACGAGNTTGTCATTCACGGNCCCGTTGANGAACGAGCACGTTTGGTTCATGATTGGATNGCAGCATTGCAACACAACCCGTGGGAATTTGCCCACCGTGGCTCTGCNAAGAGANCGCTCCAAGCAGCANAATCTTCTTTGAAATCAAACGANGATAANTGGCGCTCGCATCAATCTCGNGCGCGAAGTGTGCTCAANGAAGCGATTGCNTCNCTTGAACATCACATCGACCGTATCGAGAAGAANGGCNNTGTTGAAACCANCATGATCNAATTNGCTCGGCTTGAAATCGATCTGGCGCAACAAGCACTCGCAGAAGACAANACGCCCGCTGTNGAGCGGGCGNTGTCACGCGGAGAAGCTGCANTNTTGATTCCAATTCAGGAAGANGANGANGAGGCTGACGGNTCCNTCCTCATCATNGANGAAGACATTCCGTTCGTTGATTTGAGCGATGATGCCTCCGAGTGACCGCGCGTCGCGTTGATAAAGGGAAGGCGACTCGGGTNGAANGGTCCACATGGCAAAGAAGTCGGAAGGAAGCGGAATCCAGCAAGCAGCAGGATTGATTCGATACTTCGATGANGAGTCGGAAGAATCGATGAANATTTCACCGTTCCAAGTCTACTTTGCTTGTTTTGTTATTGGNGGCTTCTTNTACCTNGTCAACGANGGTGTTGTTCAAGCCATCCTGAATTTGTTCTGAGCCTTACATTGGCCGAATCAGNACGATTTTTTGTTCCTGTTCAGCCATGCATTTTGCAACATGCATCGCAGAAGCGAGATTGATNGTTGCACCAATNGTTCGCGTTCCTTCTTCCTCGTGAAGGACCAATCGATGCGTNAGTTGATGCAGGACGTNTTCATCAATNCGTTCGAACACCCATTTCTCATCCTCAATNCGGACNAGAGCAGGNACGTCAACAAGAGGNCCCATGGTCTGTTCAACGNTTCTTGAACGNGCCTCGAGGCCTGCNAGATCTCGAAGGGGTTGCCAACGACGTTGNCGTGTCGGTGCTTTNATTCTACGATTTTTTTCAACGCCTGCGCGAAANGCTCTGCTCATTCCCATCCCATCCAGAAATCCGGAGATTTCTAGTTGCACCATCGCCATCTNGCATATAACAAGCGCGACCGTATTATCCGTAAAACAGCGATTTTCNTGCGTAGGTTGCATCAATCCACACGAAACAAACATTCTGTTGGNCGTTTGAAGAANTTNTGACGGTATTTTGCTATCAAGCGATAACCGATGTTGCGTAACGGTAANGGAATCAACCAAAGCGCTGGGAACCACATNTTGTAGTACCATCGCATGTACAAAACGCAGCGTATACCCGCAGCNGANCGAATGTAGGGTTTGCCGTTNCGAATCAAATACACAGANTCTGCATTGCGGAGTTTTTCTGGCATGTTCTCGATAACGCGTTGCGCATCTTCATCGANAATCGGCCGATAACCGAGTTGTTTTCCTTTGCCNAGGCGTTTGTCAAGGAAGGTCGCAAGGCGGTGACANAGTCCGCAATCTCCGTCCAAGAACAAAAAATCTCGTNGATCATCGATGTTGANTCGCTCAGCCAATTCAATCGACCATGTCTTGACGGTGAGCCCATCGGAANAATGCACAACATCTGGNGANAGGACATCNAGACCCAACCCGTAAGATTCGAGCAACGAATTCGCCTCAAGCGATACCTCTGCTTGTTGAAATCTCCATGGCTGATGATGAACGTAGCCTCNGCGTAAGCATCCATTGTGTTCCGTGTACAAACAGTACCGCTCGAAGAGAAAATGTTCCAATGACCCTGCTGCAGCGGATTGAACTGGGCCATTGGGCGCTGAGGAGCCGATCAACTCTGCTCCATCGCTTGAGCGTCGCGATGTCCAAGTCAGTGCGTCATCATGCCGTTTCACTTTGGCTTTTGCATATCGGTAAGCAAGCCCATAAGCTCGATTTGCGTATAGACAAGTCACCAAACTCTTTGCATCCAGTGTGAGGAAAAAGACCCCGTGATGTCCGTCTTTGACGACGTAGGTACGAACGTTAAATTCAGCAAACGTTGAGATTCCGGGTAAGGGCACGAGTCCTTTGGGATGGACGTTCTTCATCATGAACGGAATGACACCAACATAGGCTTCCCCATCGAAGAAGTCAATCTCCAAACCATCGGGTAGGTGTTGTTCAAGCAGTTTAGGGTCAACCTTCCAATGCATGAACGTCAAGTCACGCCATTCCTGAGAAATAGCAAATGAACGACTTGGTACTGGGAACGGAAGATGGTCATCTTCACGCAGTGCGCCCATGTTGTTCCGAGACCGTGCTTATGTTTCAACATCATTGACGGCTCGATGTTGCATGACGGAGATCAAGCATTGAAGAAACAACACAAAGCGATGCTCCCATTGGAATCGTGTAACGCAATCCCTCACCACTGGTGATGGCGAAGACGATTGTCACAACTGCTAGCAGAGCGATCATTGCAATGTGAGGTGGCCTCGGCGAGGCTGCTGATTCTTCAAGAAGCCACGACAACGGCGTCGTCATCATCACAGCAATCCAAGAGCCGAGCAAGAGGAATGGGGCATGTTCAAACACCAGGAACCACAACAGCGGCCCAAACATCAAGCTCCAACGTACCCAGTTCAACTCTGGCCGAGAGCCGTCATCAAAACCGAGCAGTGGTAACAGCAGCACGCCAGCCATCAATGCCGCCATCCAACCGACCAACCACAACGAGGTTTTGACAGCGGTTTGATCGGGAGTTTGTTGGTTGTGCATCAACAATGCCGTCACCAATACCAGAATTCCAATCGCAACACCAATGCTCCAAGCCAATGCCTTGCTTCGGCCATTTCCTGCGCCTAAATGGGCATCAATATCCCGTTGAGGGGCTGCGAAGATGTGGAGGTTGAAGGCCAGAAAAATCCACATCCAGAAGGTGGCATATGCGTCATCTTGGCGAGGGTCGCTCCACCATGATTCATCAAACACACCTGAGGAAAGATACGCCATGAAAAGATAGACAAAGGCTGTCAGAACGAAGGGAGATACTGGAACGAAGAATCGGTTCTTGTAGCGTTGCAAGCCGCTTGAAGGAGCATATGCAGCAAGCAGGCCGGTTATCACCACGAAGAGAGCAAGTGCAAGAAACACTACGCTCCACGCATCGATCATGGGTGATGGAATGGTAGCCAACGGCATTGTTTCGGGGGCAATGTACGCTGAATCATCGAACAACAAGGTCGAAGATACCAGCAACATGAGGGCCAGAGTTCGCTTCAATTTGTACAGCCCTTCTGGTGTCCAAGTCTTCTGGGAACCTTGACCGCTCCATGCGAAGAGGTACACAAGCGGGAGAACCATCCATTCAACAAGGCCGTCACCTGCAAAAAGAACGTGAAGACGATCGACGAAGGAGGCGTCAGATTGCAGATAAGAGGCAACTTCAATGTGCGTTGTATCGTGGGAAAGAATCGCCGAAACTCGCAACGAGATAATCACAGCAAGAAGCGCAAACGGAAGCCATCGCAGCGCTCGAAGCAACGATTCACTCTTATCGCGAGCAAAGGTTTCCACCGATTTTGGAAACATCCAGATGGCAATGGACCCAAAGAACAGCGGGACCAACCAAGGCATGTCGTCACCCAGCATGAACCGACCATGCATTGTCGCGCTATGATGCTAACGGCTTCGTAAGACACAAAGGGATGCGTCTTCAGGGGCTGGCATGGGCGAGCGAAGCGGTGAGGATGGTCTTCTCGCTCAAGCCGAAATTGCTCCGCTCACCGGTCTTGCTGAATCACTCGGAATTGACCGAAGCAAGTGGATTCAAGTGGCCACAAAGCCGCTTCCGGAAACCCTGCGACTGACCATGCATCACTACGACATCGAATGGACGAGGAAACAACTCATTGCCATGGGTGCAGTACCGTTGAAGTGGTCGATTGGAAACGAAGCCTATCAACTCCCATTTGCTCGTGGTCAAGCCCCTCGAGACGGGACAAGAGAGTTGCTTGCATTGCTTCACGATACGGGTCGTGTGACGCGCCAAGAAGCTGCGAGTATGCTTCCCATTCTCGTTCTCAATCCTCAGCCAAACGAGCTTCTCCTCGACCTCTGTGCTGCTCCAGGATCAAAAGCAACCCATGCTGCTGAGCGAATGGCTCCGACGGGTGTCGTGGTTGCAAATGAACCAATTTCTGGAAGAGTCAACATGCTCGCAAGCAACCGAGGTCGCCTCTCACTCCACAATGTGATAATTACGCAACACGATGGTCGCCACGTAGGGCGAATACCTAAGCCAGGGTTTGATGCAATCGTCGCCGATGTGCCGTGTACAGGCAGTGCCACCTCACGAAAGAACAAGGACGTCTGGTGGAGTTGGTCACCAAAAGGTGGACGCACCATGTTTCAGTTGCAGGTAGACATCGCATCAAGAGGAGCACAACTGCTCCGGCCCGGTGGTACGATGGTCTACTCGACATGCTCCATCGATCCGGTTGAAAACGAAGCAGTAATCGCTGAGTTGGTTCAAAAATGCCCTTGGATGGAGGTCATTGAAATCGATGAATCCAACGTTGATGGATTGGTTTGGCATCAAGGGCTTACTGCATGGAGTCCATTGGACGAACAAGGAAAGGTTTCAGAACGCCCTCAAGATGTTCCGTTCTTCGATGAGCGCTACCTTCCTCCATCGGATGGTGCAATTTTGAACGCTCTGAGCAAGACCCGCCGATTGTATCCTCAGGACAACAACACTGGCGGGTTCTTCGTTGCACTTCTTCGCCATCGAGAAGATGCAACCCCTGAGGGTGTTGCGAGAACCTTCATCGATAAATTGGCAAAACGGCGGGAAGAATCAGGATGGGAATCAAGACGTCTCGAGGCACCCAAACCAAACCGGCACACCGTTCATGGCGCAACCCAAGAAGAGGTGGCAGTTGTTATGCAACAGTGCAGATTGGACAATGCTGACTATTCATGGTGGAAGCGAGGGAAACGAATGGCAATTGCTCCTCCATTGGTTTACAACCGTATGTGGGCTCAAGAAACGCCCAACAAGCGTGGCGATCGATGGCCGGAAGGGACCTTTCACCCACTCCAAGTTCTCCACGTTGGTTTGCCGGCGTTTGTTTCAAAGAACGGAAACTGGCGGGCTCGACAAGAGTCGATTCCGTTGCTTTACGATCAATTATCTGAGGACCTACCTGACATCGATGCGAATGTTTTGCTGCGCCTCCTCAAAGGTGAAGCATTGGAACCTGCAGTTGTTTTTGCCAACGAAACCTCACCAAAAGGAGCCTTTTTGCTGCGATGTCAACATGAAACAGGAGACCTGATCATCAACGCATGGTGCGGTGAGCGAATCACACTGATGCTCGACAAAGGTGAACGTCGGTTGCTCTCGATTCGATTAAACTTGGAGGAAGAGGAATGAGACGTATTGCAGCCCTCCTCCTCATCCTACTTCTCCCGCTTGCATCTGCAGCAACCAGTGTTCACATCGAGTGGGATGTCGGCCAACCAATCGACACTGAACGTAGGTACATCGAACACTTTCCCAGTTCAACTGTGACTTGCCCTGACTGCATGGCAACCACCGATGACGACATTGTTGTTCAGTGGTGGCGATACAGCGATCAGACCGGTTCCACATGGCCCGATGATGATGCAAATCTTCGCGCAGGGAACATGGGTGTCGAACTGAATGAAAGTCGTTCCATCCTCAATGGAAACAACAGCGAGCAACGTCAACACCTCATCGATGTGGAAGGCACATTTTCAATACGCTCCGATCTTGAAGAACAATACTATCTCTTCGCAGATTTGACGGTAGCACCTCTCGTCGACTTGCGCAACGATGTCATCATGCAGTTCCTGTTTGTTGAGGAAAACAGCGAGGACAATCACGGAAGGGAACTGTCCTACCTCGTTCGCGATCTCAGTTCAGAGGCTGGATTCTATCGGACGGCTGGGAACGTTTCAAACGTCAATGTAACCGTGTCGTATGAGCATCTCTTCGCTGCCGGCGTTGACCTCTCCGAAGAACGCTATGGCTGGAAGGTGCTTATCGTGGTCATGGGCGCAGAAGCGGACTCGATCGATCCTCCAGGAGCCATCGCTGTCTACGAAACCTCCGTACCAACGTCAAGTGAGAATGTCGGGCTGTTGGATTATTTGCCCCCGCTCGCTTTCCTTGCTGTCGCCCTCGTCATACTTTTCACCGTGGTTCGCAGTTCGTTCAATCAAGAACATGGTTTACCAGAAGTTCGAGCGCGATGGAAGGATGGGAAAGACCCCGCCATCGTCATCGAAGTTGATGCCAAGCGAAGGGACGTAGCGATTCAGGGTTGCGAGGCTACAGAACCTTGGTCGATGCGAGGTGGGGTGAAGCGAAGCACCATTGACTCCGGTTCACGTCTAACCTTTGATGTACGTTTCAAAAAATGGCATCGTGAACCTCTCGTTCTTAGATTGAAGATGGAGGTCGATACATTGGGTGGATGGACACAAAACATTCGCTTGCCACTCCGCAACAAATCAGAACGAAGCGTTGAAGATGAGCACGACTGACGTCCCCGCATGGACCTCGATGCGACCGACCGTGACCTCCTTGCAGCTTTGCTTGAAGATGCACGAATCAGTCAACGAGGTCTTGCCAAGCGCGTCGGCGTCGCTCAAGGGACCATCACGAACCGTCTGCGACGTCTCGAAGGAATGGGCATCATCAAGGGCTACACTGTGCTTCTTGATGCCGAGAGCATTGGTTGGACCATGACCGTCATTACAGGGTTAACAATTCAGAAAGGTTCGATGATCGATGTCCAGCAGCAGATCGCTGCAGATCCTCGTGTGTTCGCAGTTTATGACGTAACGGGTGATTACGATTCAATGGTCCTTGCTCGCGTACGGGGCCGAAAGGATTTGGATGATTTAACCAAGACCGTCTTCACACTGCAAGGCGTTCAACGGTCGTTCACACAAGTCGTTCTCAACACGGTAAAAGAAGACGGTCGAGTCGTTCCAGCCGAAGAGCGGATCGATTAAATCGTCTTCACTTTGATTCGCCACCGTTTCTTCGACTTGTCGAATCTTGAGGATGTAACTTCAATGTCATGGGCTGAGTTTACTGCCATGAGCATGTCCCTGTTGTCCCATTCCATGACCGACATTTGATCTCGCCAAAGAACGCCCTCGTTCTTATCGTCCAAACGAAACACGATGCCTTGATGTGCTCCTTCAGTAAGGTGGCGAAGGATTCGAGCCTGCTTGATGACATCACCTTCTTGTGGTGTAGGGATGACGGTTTCGCGTTTGTTGGCTTGTTTCTTTGGTTTCATCAATTGTACCTTGCTCCAATCGGGGACTTCCTTGTAGCCGAAGGTCAACACTCCAACGTCCTCAAACGGGTATTCTTCGTCGATGCGTTCATGTGGGTTGTGGAGTACTGCGAACTCATGCCGGTCAAGCTCGATGGTCTGAACGTTGTCTCCGAGTCTCGGGATAAGGTCACCGACAAATTTCGGCCCTCGGAAGAACGTACTCCACCAACTTCGATCATTTCGGACACGTAATTGAGAGTACGTTACTCTCCATTCCCGGACCTTATCGCGCGGCTGGATGAGGTCGCCTTCGTGCTGAGCCTCGTTCGGGAATTCGATTGCGTCCCACGTCCCAAACATGGATAGCAATTTCTTGAGGGCTTTGAGCGTCTCCTCATCGAAATCGTCGTGGTGCTCCTCAGACATTGCAAGAAGTGAAAGGAGCTCCTCCTTTGATTTCGCCACGAAGGAGCCAGTGAGTGCTCGTGGTTGGACACTCGCATCCACGTTTGCAAAGCCAACGCAGGCCAAGACGGTCTCGATTACATCTTGCTGTATTTCGATTCCTACATGTCGGCTGATTTCATGGAAACGGCCAACTGCTTCCTCGAGTTTTGCAAACGTCCAGCCTCTCGATTGACCGTTTTGATGAAGAACGTTGTCGACCATTTCAACGTCGCCCTTGTAATTCTTGACTTCAATGAAGACAATTCTATTTCGCAGAAGCGCAATGATGTCCGCTTCGCGCCGACTTTTCCCGCTGATGATTTGATCGATGCGGGCTGAATGGTATACTTCGACAACATCATCCAGTTGGCGCAAGGCTTCACACACTGCAACTTCCGCTTCGGTTGCAGCCTTCTTCGCAAAGTCCGGCTTTGGATAGGATTTGAGGTCCCGGGCTTTCAACCAACGGTAGTTGCGCAGAATGCCCATGGTGATGTTTGGGGTTGGAGGGTATTTTAACTTCCACTCGCGCAGTTAGACGTCGTCTTTACGGATGAGAGCAACCATGTCCATGTGAGGTACCAACGCTCCGGCAAGTCCACCTAGACTTTCGACGACGCGTGTCTCAGGCTTCAGTGTCCGCATTAAGACCTTGCGAAGATCTTCATCGATTTGAACATCGAACGACTCAAGTCGGCGACGGAGATTGGCTTGCAGCTTGCCTCCGGTTCGATCCCAGTCCATCAGCAGGGTCATGGTCGAACGGCGGTCTTGGGTTCGAGTTCCGTACGTTTCGTAGAGATAAGCAGTGAGTCGATCCATGCCCCACCCCCGGTTGACAACTTCGATTGGACCGTCAAATCCAAGGCGCAGAAGTGCCATTTTGTCCCGTGGACCTTCAACGATGATGGCGAATCCTTCGTCACGATTTCTTCGACGTGCTTCACCCAACGCCTTACCGGCGGTTGCAAACCGTTGGATTGTGTTGGTTGGGTCCATGGTAGCACCGAGTTCATTCACAGTGAATATTGTTCTTGAAGATGTGTGAATTTGCCGAAGAACATACATTAATATGAAAGAAAATGGAGGTAAAGAATTTCACTCTGGTGCTCGGTTTACGCCAACGCTTAAAGTGGACCCTCGCGCCCCTTTGAACAGGGTGCATCCATGCCGGCGGAAGATACCGTTTTCTACGTACTTTATGACAAATACATGTTCTGGTCAATTCTAGTAGCAATATTCACATTCGGTTGGCTCATTACTGCTATTTTGCGCTATCGCGATGGCGTGGAACCGGACACGACAAATATTGATCACATCGAAGTGGGCGCCTTCCCCGTCGATCGGCACAATACGAGGCTTGAGGCCATGTTCTACATCATGCCCACCATCCTTGTGGTGTGGCTCACCGTTCTTGCGCTCGGGTCCAACACAGCCGTTTGGAACCCAAACGAGGAAGAAACCTTTGAAATCAACATCAACGCATACCAATGGTACTTCGAATTTGAGTACGCTGAACAGCTCACTTGGGAAGACACCGGCACGGGAATTGATGTTTCGTGGGACCAAGGCGTCATGCAGGTCGATGCCTCGAGCAATCAAAACGCTGCCAGGATTGAGACGAAAGTCGCTAGCATAGAGGGGGATTATGAAATCAACAACGGCTCGAGCTTGATGGCAGCAGTGATGGAATACGACTCAAGTGAATATGCTTATGTCAAAGTCTACGACGCCGAGGATGTACTCCTCCACACCTGGGAAAACATCCCTCGCGGCCATACCCTCGTTACACCCTCCGATCCAATGATTGTTCCGTGCGATGAGTTGGTTGATGCAACGATGAAGTCCAAGTCGGCCGACACAACCGATACTCGCAACGTTGGCGTACAACACGCCTTCTGGGTTCCAGAATGGGGAATGAAGGAAGACTTTGTACCTGGCCTTGAAGATGGTACAACACTCTACTTCATGCCCGATGATTCAGGAACCTTCCCAATCCGTTGTGCAGAATACTGTGGACTGCAACATTCCGTCATGACGGGTCAGGTCATGGTCGTCGCTCGCGAGGGAATGACCTGCGACTACGACAGTGGCGTAGCGAAGAGCGATACAAGCTCATCCGACTCCTATGACGGAGGTGAGATGTAATGCGTCGACGAGTTGTTGGAATCCTTGGGCTCCTCCTTGTAGCACTCATGCTCGTCCCACAGTTTAGCGCATTTCCTGGTGGTATTGGAAGCGGTGGAAACGCTGGCTGTACCTGTCACGCTGGAGGCAATGATGGCTCAACAACCATCCTTGTCGAAGGTCTGCCTGAAACATTCAATGCAAGCGAGAACTACGTGTTCACCGTTACACTCGTCAACGACGAAATGGTCCTCTACGGAAACACTGATGCCAGCCAAGAAGGCGACCCTGCCAAAGGTTGGAGTGGTGTAAGGGGCGGATTCCGTATCGTCCTCGAAGGTGGCGGAAGCGTCACGACCATCGATCCTGCATACAGCCAAGTTGTGGATGGAGGACTCACGCACACAGAGGATGGAAACAAATTCCGTTCTTGGGACTTTGAATTCACTGCTCCAGTAAGCGATACTGCAACCGTTGAAATGACCATTATTGGTAATGCTGTGAGCGGCGGTGCCGCAAGCGGCGGTGCAGCCCCAGGAGATGGGTACACTCCTGATGGTGCCGGTAATGATTATTGGAACATCGAAAGCGTTGTTGTGCCTGGAATTAACGCAAATCCACAGGCAATCACAGCACCGCCGCTGGTCATTCTCTTGACCGCAATCGGGCTCTCTCTGTCGATCATTCTCCTCGGAACCATGTGGGTCTTCTATCGACGAAGCCCAGAGACCTTTACGGTTGGAAGCTTCTGGAGTTACCTCAAGCCTTGGCTAACCACAACCGACCACAAAGAAGTCGGTATCCTCTACTTCTTGTTCGGATTCTTCTTCTTCCTCGTCGGTGGTGTTCTAGCACTGTTGTTCCGCATTCAACTTGCGATGCCTGAGAATGATTTCCTGTCGCAACAAGAATACAACTCGTTCTTTACACTGCACGGAACGACAATGATTTTCCTTGGCGCTATGCCAATGATCGCTGGATTCCTCAACTATGTCTTGCCATTGCAAATCGGTGCGAAAGATTTGGCTTTCCCACGAATTAACGCAATGGGGCTATGGCTCTTGGTCTTCTCAGCACCGCTTATCTTTGGAGGTATTTGGTCCGGTGAGGCAGCTGACATTACTTGGGTTATGTATCCACCGTATTCGTCCCTGGCCAATGCAGGAGATTACGGAGCAAATGCAGGAACAACCTCGTTCATTGCTGGAATGATGATGCTCGGTGCGTCGTCAACACTCGGTGGTGTCAACTTCATCACCACGGTGTTCACCATGCGTGCTCCAGGCATTACATGGATGAAAATGCCGCTGTTTACCTGGTCGGCATTCGTCAGTGTGTTCATGCTCTTCATGTCACTCCCTGCCTTGATCATCGGTGTTGCATTCCTGCTGTTTGACCATACGATAGGTTCGACGTTCTTCACGGGGGGAGGAGATCCCTTGCTGTTCCAGCACCTGTTCTGGTTCTTCGGTCACCCTGAAGTTTACGTGGTTATCATTCCTGCATTCGGAATTGTTTCAGAAGTTCTAGCAACAAGTGCCCGACGTTCCATCTTCGGATACAAATCGATGGTTTTCGCCATGGCTGGAATCGGTATCGTCGGTTTCGTGGTATGGGGCCACCACATGCTCACCTCGGGTATGGACCCATTCTGGCGTGCTGCCTTCATGATCACCACCATGGCTGTAGCAATTCCTACGGGTGCAAAAATCTTCAACTGGTTGATGACGCTTTGGGGCGGATCACTGGTCATGAAAACCCACACACTTTGGTCGCTTGGATTCCTTATCACCTTCACACTCGGTGGTATTTCAGGTATGTTCTTCCCAGTTGCAGGTCTTGACACACACTTCCACGATTCCTACTTCGTCGTCGCCCACTTCCACTACGTATTCATCGGTGGTACAGTGTTCGCACTGTTCTCCGGCATCTACTACTGGTACCCCAAGGCGACCGGTCGTAAGCTCAACGAAACGCTCGGACTCTGGCACTTCCTGATTGGGTTTGCATCCTACAACGCAGCCTTCTGGCCAATGCACGCCCTCGGAATCCAAGGAATGCCTCGAAGAACACACTCCTACACCGTCGAAAGTGGGTTTGCGGAGTACAACATGGCAATCACGATCTTTGCTTTCATCTTCGGACTGAGTCAACTTCTTCTCGTCTGGAACATCATCTACTCCGGAAAGAACGGAGAAAAGGCCGGCAAAGACCCATGGGGCGGTTGGTCACTTGAATGGTCGACCACTTCACCACCACCTACGCCTTCCTTCCACGTGATTCCAACACAACGTGACATGAACGAAATCTACGGCCATCATGCCGAGAATTCGATGAAAGAGAAGTTATGGAAAGGGAAGAAGAAAGGTGATGCAGCCAAGAAATCCACCGTCGTGAGTGCTGCTGTCCTCTCGACAACTGGGGAGGAGATTTGATGGGGGGCGGAGGCAGCGACGTGAAGAACGCCGTTTGGATGCGAGCTGTGTTGATGGCTGGCATGATTCTCGGTCTTTCCGCTGTCTCCTACGTCGGTCTTGGTGTGGTCGTCGCCGATGCAAAGCATGATACCTGGATGGATGAGGAGGCTGAATACGATTCTGCTAAGTATAAATATTCAGCAGCGGTTGAAAATGGGAACATTACCAGTGGTGATATGGATGAACCGCTCTTCGTCGCATACGGGAATGCATACAACGACAAAACGGACGCACACCTCTCCTACCTCACGTATCGAGTGGCTGGTTTAGCCATTCTCTTTGTTGGAATAATCTTTGCAGCCTTCCTCTCCATCAGTGGAATCATGAATTCCTCTCGAGCTGACGAGGAACATGACGAACATCATGGTCACGACGAACATGAACATCACGGGTCGGCCTCACCGATTATCTTCTCATTTGGGTGTCTTCTCTTCCTTCTTGGGTTCCCTGACTTTGCAGACGGCCTCCACGGCCTAATGATGGGGAGCGCGAAAGGCACGATCGGCGACATGTCAATTTCAATGATCGGACTCACCGTAGTCACCGTTGGTGTCGCTAACTGGTGGCGTGAGGATCTCCCGTTCAATGGCTACGGTGAACAGTTAGCAACCTCTGACCCATTTGCAGGACAGCACATCCGCAAAGCAGGTATCTGGGTCTTCTTGATGTCCGAAGTCATGGTCTTCGCNACCTTCTTNTCNTCNTACCTNCGNATGCGTACAGAGTGGTGCACAAAATGGGCGCTCGATGATGGCAAGTGTTCACTCGAAACCGGAGAGAGTGTGGTACTCACCGCTTCGGACTACCTTCGACCGAGTGGCGCAAAACTCGACAAATTTGGGGAATCTGTTGGCGATTTCTGGACCATGCTGCCGGGCGCAGTCAACACCTTTGCCCTGATCATCTCATCCTACACCATCGTTTTAGCACTGAAGGTTGCAAAATCGCACGACTACAAGGTGCCTTCTGGTCCTCTCGGCAAACTGATGCCAACCAAGAAGGCTGCCATCCGAAACTACCTCATCATCACCCTCGCATTGGGTACGATGTTCATCGTTCTCAAGCTGGTTGAGTGGAGTCATCTTATTGCAGAAGGCTTCACNATCGGAACAGAACAGGGTTCAATCTTCTACGTTGCAACCGGCGCGCACGGCGTGCACGTCTTCGCAGGGTTGTTGGTCATGCTCTACATGATCTTCAAAGCAGACACAGTTGAATGGAACGAGGAAAACGCCCAAGGAATCGAGTACTTCGGTCTCTANTGGCACTTTGTTGATTTGGCGTGGGTCGTTATCTTCCCAGCATTCTATTTGTATTGAGGTGAAATTATGGGCGAACACAAACTGATTATGGGCAAAGACATCTATTTCTGGAACTTCATTGTTTTGATGATCTTCACGTTCTTCGAAGTTGGAGCTGTTTTCTTTGAGGAATGGTTCACGCTTACAACAATATGGGGCATCCTCATCGTTGTTGGTATCGTCAAAGGATTCGGAATCGGNGCATACTTCATGCACCTTTGGGACGATCCTCGCATCTACCTTCGCGTTGCACTTTTCCCGACGGTTTTCGTTCTGTTGATGCTTTGGGGAATTGGTCTCTCCAACCCAGAAGGTGTTACTGGACTTCCTGCATGGTGCACACCGAACTGGGACTCGCTTGTTACCGAGCGATGATTTACCCGATTTGCATCGTTGTCAGAAATTTTAGTTGGCAGCCAAACCAACAAAACGCTTGTTTAAGAACGGGTGTTCCAACAGACCANATGATGGAAACAGTGAGTGAATCCAGCAGAAAAAAAATCTTCCCTGCATGTGTAGTTGTGGCCTGCCTGATGTCAGTAGCGCTCATTGGAGCACCGGTTTCGGCTTACAACGGCATTCAACTTAGCAGTGCAAGCGTCGGGAATTTTACTCTCGTCGACCACAACGGCTCTGAATACATGTTCTCCGATGCAACAGAGGAGATTGTTGTCGTCTCGTTCCTCTTTACGCGATGTCCTGATGTCTGCCCCGTTTTGACACAGAATCTGAAGTTCGTTCAGGAGACACTACCTGCGGAACTTGAGGACAAGGTTGGGTTTGTTTCAATCACACTCGATCCAAAGTACGACACGCCNGAAGTCCTCTCAGACTACATGGAAATGCACGGTGTTGATTGGCCGCATCTTACCGGTCCTGTTGACGACGTCAAAGATGTCTGGTCGGTGTTTGCGATCGATGCACGAGAATACGTCATCGATGCTCATGACGACAACATTAGCGATATGGAAGGACAAGTCCACGACTCAAGCATCGTTTACGTCCGACCGGATGGGACGGCTGAGGAATTGATGTTCCTTCCAACAGGAATGACCCTTACTGCCTCTGCTGCCCATGAGGCGGGTTGGACTCTCAATACATCCGATACCCAGTACGGAACGATGGTCAACGGCATCAACGGTTACGATGCTCCAGAGGATTGGAGTTGGTGGTGGAGCCTCAAGTTGTTCAACGAGGNAAATCAGAGGTGGGAAGACTCGCCTGTCGGCGTCGACTCCGTTAACGCACTGGAAGATGAGCACCTTGCATGGTTTGCAACGAGCGGAAATGCAAGTTTGCTTGAGGTACCAAGCGGTGATACTCCGAGTGTCCAAGTGGTGTTCCCAGACAACACAACTGCTGCGAGCAACGCTCCCAACTTCACGGGATTCCATCTCACGCAAGGTGCCTTTGATGGTGCAGACATTGATGTCGATATCCAAGACGGTTCATGGGGACATTACCTCAACAGCATCGATGGAGTCTCTCCACCGAGCGATTGGAGTTGGTGGTGGGAACTTCACGTGTGGAATGAAACCTCAAACGCCTGGGAAGGCTCAGCCGTTGGGATGGATTCCATCGACGAGCCTATGACGCTCGCATGGGCTTCCAACAACACAAGCGACGATGCGATTCCAGCGCCTGGATTTGCTGTCGTTGATGACTCGGAATGCAACGGTCACGGCTGGGTCATGGGTTCAGGAAATGGTGCTCACTGCATGTGCGATGAAGGGTACGAATGGGCTGAGGACAACATGATGCAATGCGTTCTCGTTGAATCCGAACCAGAATACACCGTCGGACATTTCGCCTACACCTACATTCTTGATGAAAACAAAAACCCACGAGTACGCTACGTCGACGACTCCTGGCTTGCATCTGATTTTGTTGAAGATGTTATTAAGCTCGCTGAGCGAGAATTAATCATCGAAAGTGAATCAGATAGGATCCCTTCCGTTGGCTTGATCGTATCGGTTGCGGTTGTTTCAATGGCTGCAATTTCCCTGCGCTCAAAATCTGAGTGATTTAGGGAAAAGAGTTTGATTAAGTTCGTTCTGGCGAAACTACTGCGGAGGTCGCATAGCCAGGTATTGCGCCGGATTTGAAATCCGGTGTCTTATGACTCGGGGGTTCAAATCCCTCTCTCCGCGCCATTGATTTGAAGAGAAGCATTCACAAACTCTAGGACCTCTCGGTACTATATGGGCCGAGGGCTGCTAGGCATTCTTCTTGCATCTACCATCCTGCTTGCTGGCTGCCTTGCACCCGTTGCACCTGATTGGGGTAACGATGTTTCGGTGAATCAAGACGGAAGTGGCGCATTCACATTCACCTCAACCATGTCCGGTGAAACCGTTAATTCCGAGTACAAGGAGAGGGGCTGCAACAACGGTACGTTGGGTTCGGAGATGACTGGGAAAATCAAATTTGAAGGTTTCATGAGTGCGAGTCACATCTACGAATCTCACGATCCAGACTTGTTGCATGATATCGCCTTTGCAACCTCAGCAGCTGTTGCAATTCATTCAATGTCCTTCGAAGACGCAAAGAACGTTGGCTCTGGAGAGGGAGAGCGCGTTGAAGTCAGGGATTGGACCAACCCGGTTGAACCAGATACCGGTGCTGGAACGGCGGATTTGGATAAAATCGATCGTGACTCGGACAGCGAATGGTTCGTACTTGGTCTGGTCCCTGCAAGCGAGAACATCAACGATGGGATGGTTGCACTCGGGAAATACCACCAACCCATTCGCATAACTGGATATCTCATCGAAGAGATCGAGGGAAGTATTACGGGAGGTATTTGGAAAAACGACATTGCTGCCTCTACGGAGTGCGTCGCAATACCTGGAGGTCAAAACATCAACCAGATGTACGTCCTCGTGACGAAGATCGAACTTGCGGACAGCGTTGTCAGCCTCAACGGTGAACACGACGATGAGTACACCTTTGGTGATGTTGCTGTACTCGGGCGAACTGGCTTCATTCTGTTTCTGCTCGTTGTAGGCGCAGGCGGTGCAGTTGGAGCTTACATGTATTCCTCACTTCGACTCAATATGAGCGCTCGCAGCATCGCCCTAACATTGCTCGGCAAAGAAGGGATAGAGAAAGCAGCACAGGTACGACAAGGCGTCAAGGATGCAAAACGCTCTGGAATGACGACACCGGATGAACGCCGTGCAGAACAACGGAAACAGAGCAAACCCGCACCAGAACCCAAGAAATCGAAAAAGAACGAAGACGATGGTTTTGGGTCCTTCTCGATTGACAGCGCACTCGGCAATGATGATTCCTCGAGCACCCGCTCGGAATTTGGCTCGGGGAATTCCGTTGTTGCTTCGGATGATGCGAAGCGTATCGAAAAAGAAGTCAATAGGCGAGAACCGTTCGTCCCCCCAACCTCTACCTTTGGTGGCGGTTCTACCGTCGCCACTTCAACACCGTCAACTCGTTCCTCGTCCGGCCCGCCCAAAGCCTCCGCTCCAGAAGAGAAGCCAAAGGTTCGAAGGCGAAGAGCGGTTCGTAAGAAAGCCGAACCTGAGCCGGAACCTGAACCGCAATCATCTGACAAAACATTCTACGACGATGAAGAAGAGTTCTCTGATTTCAGTTTCTAAGCCCAAGAGACGTCTTTCGCCCCTCGGAAGATAATTTGATTTTGATGCCACTCAAGCGAAGCAGGCAATTGAAGCAGCGGCTCCCCGTCTGCTTGAATAAAGGTTGAATGACCTGTCGGTACATCGGATGGGACACCGTGTTGATCGATGGGACGAAGTGAAATCCGATTCACATCCAGTTGCTCTATTCCCCACCTTCCAACATGCTTTCCTTTCTTGACTGGCCCCATTAACGACAACATTTGCAATCGGCTCAATCGATACGCTAGGACAACCGATCCATTTTCTCGGGTTGGATGCATGCCCGGAACCACTCGATATCCTCCTCCAAACGTTTCACCGGTGGTGACCGTCATCATGGTCAAGTCGTGAATGGAAGGTTCACCATCGTCCAGTTTCAACTCAATCTTTCTTCTCGGCCAGAATGGAATGGTCGTTACACCGAGGTATGTGTACTTCTTCGGCCCCTTGATCCATTTCGCACGACGAAGCTTTGCTCGACTAATTTCTGAAGTGATTCCAGCATCGGATTCAAGAAAGACCCAGCGCACTGTTTGGCCCTCGTTGCTGGCCCCACCATCCCAGTGATTTGATGGAGGACTTGGATAAGCGTCCAACGTTGGTGCTGCAAATCCTTCGAGTCGCCAGGCTCCACAACTTCGGTCAACCCCGTTGACAAGGACGTCGATGGCTTGATTGAGATTGTCGCGAGAGATTCCATGTGTAATGCAGCAATCGTTCCCAGAACCAAAGGGAATCTGTCCAAGCGGAATGGTGGAACCGCGGAGCCCTGATGCAACCTCATGGACAATTCCGTCTCCTCCAACAGCGACAACAAGAGGTGAATCATCGTTCTTGGATTCGATATCTGTGCGGAGTTGGTGGGCGATTTCTGCCCCATGACCAATCCTTTCTGTGATGTGTTCAGTGACTTCAAATCCACGCTCAATCAATCGCTTCTTTATGCCCGGCCAAGCCTTACCGCAGCGAAAGTCTCGGCTCGCTGGGTTGACGATAAAATGAGCCTTGACCATGCTGTTTGCTGAATCCTGCACGGTTTGAATGTATCCATGGATGAACGAACAGACTCATCAACTCGATACCTTTCGGATTCGATGAGGACCCCTCATGTGGACCAAGGAAGACGAGGCTTTCATGCAACGCGCTCTTGACATCGCTGAGCGTGGTCGCGGTCGTGTTGCTCCGAATCCTTTGGTTGGCTGCGTCCTTGTCAAAGAAGGTGAAATTATTGCCGAAGGGTGGCATGATCATCTCGGTGGCCTTCATGCTGAACAGATGGCCATTCACGATGCTGAATCAAAAGGGAAATCTCCGAATGGTTCGACGGTTTACGTTACCCTAGAGCCGTGCAATCACTACGGTCGCACCCCTCCTTGTACTCAGGCCTTAATGTGGGCTGGAATCAAGAAAGCCGTCATCGCTCACTATGACCCCAACCCAACCGTCCGTGGTCAAGGAGTCGAAGTACTCAGGGATGCAGGAATTGAGGTCGAAACCGGATTGCTCGAAGCTGAGGCAGCAGTTCAAATGCGTGAATTCCTGTATTGGTGTGAGCATAGAAGGCCAATTGTTACCGTCAAATTAGCCGTCGATAAGAACGGTTCAGTTGACGACCGTAGTCAGGCCGCTGGTCGCTTTACATCCGAAGGATGCTTAGATGCAGTCCATCAGTTGCGTAAAGAATGCGATGCTATCCTTGTTGGAGCAGAAACCATCGAACGAGACAACCCCTCCTTGACTGTTCGTCGTGTTGAGGCTGAAAGACAACCGCTTCGCGTGGTTCTCGATCCCCATGAACGAACCAGTACTAAGGCTGTCGTCTACACTGACGGTCACGAGACCATCCAAATCGGAGCGGATTACAACGGCTTGCTCTCGCTTCTCAACCGCTTGGGCGATTTGGAAAAACAACGATTGCTCGTCGAAGGTGGTCCGACTACCATCCATTCCTTCCTTAGCGAAGGATTGGTCGACGAGTTCTATTTGGTGCAAAGCCAAGTTGTACATCAGCAACCTGTTTCATCAAACATCGATCGAGACGTTCTCACCCAGGCAGGATTGTCACTGCACCGAACCGAAACTTGGGGTGAAGAATCGGTCCAAGTCTGGTTGCGGAATACTACGCAGTAATGTGATGAAAAAGCGGGCGATGCAGGATTCGAACCCACGTCTCCGGCTCCGAAGGCCGGAAGGATATCCAGACTACCCTAATCGCCCAAACCTTCCGAGATGGCTTCCCTTTTTGAAGGAGATGGCTCGAAGAATACTGAAACGTTCACCAGCTTTCATACAATATGAGCAATAAAACGATTGGAATGACATACAGTGCGAGTACAATGTAACCAAGGACGTATCCAGTCGTTCCTTCTGTACGACCTACACCACTGTGCCGACTTCTCGCAACACCAATNTGGCCAAAGATGATCCCTAAAAGTCCAAAAAACCAAGCAAANAGACANGTNAATCCTTCTGTNACAAAACCCAAAAGCATGAACAGAATACCAACAAGNGNAANAACCATACCACTNGNTGCAACACNGTTTTTCATGGTTTCTTGAATCACATACTGATTGTTCGTCATNNCTTGAGGTTGNCCTGACAGCGTTGACCCTGNTTGTGAAGCANTAGGCTTGTTGTCGNCTCCAGCTTGAATAAGGACTGAAGCCGGCTTCTNAGGAGGCTCTTCCGACTGCATGAGCCNAATTCATTGTCCGTGTTGTTCAANGTGTCGGCGACGNTGCTCTCAAAGNGAGGCNCCNGCACCAATCGATCCAAGGAGAAGGAACGGGATAAGATACCCTGCGAGTGTGAGGTATCCGAGAACCAAACCAGCCACACCTTGGCCTCCACCAACACCGGTCTTGCTTCCTTGTGAGGCCCCAATGTGTCCGAAGATGACNGCGAGGAGAGCGAACAACCAACTGAACAGGAAAAAGAAACACAAGAATGGGATGAATCCTAGTGCAAACGTCGAGATTGCTANAATACCCATCACNAAACCTGTCGTCGAGGCNCCATTACCGCTGTTTTGAGCGACCATGATGTTCTGTGCCATCATCGGTTGTGGTTGTCCGTAAAGCATCGGTTGAACCGGTTGNATNGGTTGTGAAANAGGAGCAGATTGAATCGGAACAGGCTGAGGTTGGTTGTTCGGTTGCTGGGGCTGCATGCTTAATGCTGCGGTTCAAAGATATTCAAGATATCTGGTCACACAGCTTTTGGCGCTGCTTGGTTCACAGCATCGGATACGCCTCGTGCGTATCGCTCAAAATTCTCATTGAACATGTTGGCAAGTTTGTCCGCTGTTGCATCGTAAGCAGTCTTGTCACTCCATGTCGTTCGTGGTTGCAAAACCTCGCTTGGAACATTCGGACATGATGTTGGAACTTCGAAGCCGAATCGATTGTCCTTGACGTACTCAACGTTGTCGAGATCGCCATCAAGTGCTGCGTTAAGCATGGCCCGGGTGTAACGAATCTTCATCCTCTTCCCGACACCGTATGGGCCTCCATTCCAGCCGGTATTGATCAGCCAAGCAGTTGAACCGTGTTCTTCCATCTTGGCTGAGAGCAGGTCTGCATATACGCCTGGATGCATTGGCATAAACGGCTCGCCGAAGCAAGCAGAGAACGTTGCTTGCGGTTCTTTGACACCGATTTCAGTCCCTGCAACCTTTGCGGTATAGCCCGAAATAAAGTGGTACGCGGCCTGCTCAGGCGTTAANCGGGAGATTGGAGGAAGGACCCCAAAAGCATCACAGGTGAGGAAAATGACGTTTTGTGGATGACCTCCTCGGGAATCCATGGTACGGTTGTCGATGAATTCGATGGGGTAGGAGCCACGCGTGTTCTGCGTCTTGCTTACATCAGTGAAATCGGGAACACCCTCGTCATTGAGAACGACGTTCTCAAGCACCGTTCCTCGACGACGGGTTGTGCCAAAGATCTCAGGCTCATCCTCTTCGGACAAATCGATGAGTTTTGCATAGCAGCCACCTTCGAAGTTGAAGACACCGTTTGCACCCCAGCCGTGCTCATCGTCGCCGATAAGGGCTCGCTTCGGATCTGCAGAGAGCGTTGTCTTGCCCGTCCCTGAAAGTCCGAAGAAGATTGCAGTGTTCTCTCCGTTGGTGTTTGCGGAACAATGCATGGGCAGAATACCTTTCCGGGGAAGAATGAGATTCATCACAGAGAAAATCGATTTTTTGATTTCCCCAGCGTAACGGGTTCCGCCGATGATGACCTCACCTGCGGCATAGTTGACGATGACGAAGCATTCTGAGTTCAAGGATGGATCTTCTGCCTCGAAATGCGGAGCGTGAAAAACAGTGAATTCCGGTGTGTGTGAGGCGAGTTCTTCGACGGAAGGTCGAATGAACATGTTGCGCGCAAACGTACTGTGCCATGCATTTTGCGTGATGATACGAATCGGCAAAGCTTCACTGGGTTCTGCACCACAGGCAAGGTCTTGCACAAACAGTGTGTCCTGGCTCGAAAGGAAATCCACCACTTTCGCTCGCATGCGTTCAAATGTTGCAAGGTCTGTCGAGACGTTGACATCTCCCCAATTGACATCATCGTGCGTTGAGTCATCATCGACGATGTACTTGTCATTTGGAGAACGTCCGGTACGCTCACCCGTTTCGGTTACGAGTGCTCCATGAGCGCTCAGAACACCCTCATTTCTGGACAGGGAAATGTCGACCAGTACATCGGTATCGAGGTTCCAATGCACATCCCCGGATGGATTGATTCCATGTGCTGTGAGGGGAGTTGATGTCGGGGTGGAGGTCTCCGCCATGCACGTTGCTATCGCGGGCCCTCTTTGTCCCTTTCTCTTCGGTCGCAATGAAATCCACAAGATTGACCACAGACCGGAGAAGGTTTCAAACGGGACTTTGCTAGGTCGTAAGCATGGAGGACGGCGTCCCAGACCACGATTCTGTGGAAGATGATGTCCTCCGCCAGAAGGAATTCCGACGAGGTAGCGGAATTGACCTTGGTCAATTTATGATACAAGATCACGAAGAAGTCGAAGAAGAAACAAGTGTCGAGATACAAGAAACCGATGCAGCAGTCGGTGAAATTGCCTCATTGTTTTCTGGAAAAGACGAGCAATCGAACGAGCCCGGCGCAATCAAGCGAGACGGCACAGTCGAAGAGGCAGCGGCCCCGGACAGTGTTACCGACATGGCCGTTCACGGTGAACGCCGGCTGGGTTTTGGCCTGCTTGCGGGAATGGTTCTGGTATGGTCCGTTTTAGGGTGGGTTGTAGGTACTGCCCTTCCACCGTTTCTTGGTGGACCTCTCCTCATCATCATGGGATTGTCTGGTCTGTGGGCAGGTGAAAAATGGATTCCAAATCCAACCATGCATCTCCTTGGTGTAACATGGGTTATCATTTCAATGAAAATTCTGTACGGATTTGCACTCGATGTTCACCACTGGGGATGGTTGGATACCTCACCGCTCGGAGCAGACCTGTCGCTTGGCATCTTTTTACTCACGCTGATCGGATTCAACGTTCTAATCGCTCAACGTCACAACGACGATGCAATCGCTGCTCAGGCCACACTCGTCTTGCTCGCTCTTGGGAGCGCAACCGGCGCGCTGTACGATGAAATTGGAGTCGCTGGGATGATCCTCCTCGGAACGCTATCGATGCATGGGCTCGCTTTACATCGCCAATCGGGCAATCTTGCAAGTCTTGGAATTGCTGTGTCGTATCTTTGGATTGGGCTGCATGCTTTCTCAAATGAATGGTCGATTGCGAACATCGAGATTGTTTCCTTCGACGACGATTTGTTGTTGTTCATGCTGATGTTCGCCGTAACAGCAACCAATGCAGTCATCGCAACGCAATTCCACAAAGCAGACAATTGGTTCTCTGCTGCAGCCAAGGCGCTCGGCCTTGGTAAACCCGGATTGTGGGCCATTTCGGTTGGCCTTGGAATGATTGGAGCGTTGCTCTCAATCGCTGCAAACCGTGATGAAACTGGATACGCCTTGGCACAATTGCTGCTGCTCATGAGTGCCTTTGGTGGCTCTTACTTAGCCGTCCGTGGCGTTGAGTGGAAGCGACTTGCTCCATTTATTCTGTTTCCTGCACCGTTCCTGCTTATCCTTGTCATCCTCCTCAACCTCGAGGTGCTCACCATCAATGTTGCAAATTTAAGCGGTTACAGCATCTATGCAATTCTTACTGCGATTCTCACATCCGTTGCATTGTTGAGAAATCAACAAGCTGTTTCAGACCACGTATTGTGGGTTGGCGGCGTTGTTGTAGTTGTTCTTCTTACAATCCTCATACCTGCTGAATCGGATGGTTGGCGGTTGCTGGTTTCTCAAGCATTGGTATGGCTGGGCCTGGCTTGGTTGGGCGTTCAACGACAATCTCCCTCGATATCTGGAGTAGCAGTTTTGATGCCTTGGGTTTGGCTGCTCATGTTTGCCACCGATGTTGAATCACGTATGTTTTCCAACGACTTCATTCCCGTTGCATTGGATGAACAACACGTTGCTGCATGGATGCTGTTGTTGATCGTCCAGCAACTCTACGTCAATCTTAGTCAAGGCCAAGCTACACTCAATCTTGCGGGTCGACTCGCAGGATTGAGCGAACTCGGTGCACGAGCACGGGACTCAGGATTGTTGCAATTATGGAATCTATCGTTCGTACTCTCGCTCATCTCCGTCTGGGGCATTGCACGAGTCGACGGTTTGCCCGCCTGGGGCCTTCTTGGTGTCATGGCCGCTATTCTCATCTTCCATGGAACATTGGTTGCCCTCGGTCAACATCGTGGACAACCGAGAACAATGTTGGTCGCATGGAGCATTTTCGGCCTTCACTTCGGTTGGAAATTTGGACACACCTCCATTTTTGCCGCAACCCTTGTCGCAGGGTGTTCGCTGATGCTCGTCCACACCGATCGATTCCTCGAGGACAAGAACAATGTCAAGCGGAACCAAACAAACAGCATCGTTACCTTGCAGCTTCTGGTGATGAGCACGTTGTTGGCCATTCCAGCTCTCCGGAACGAAGCATCGTTGGAGTTAACCAATTCCGATTGGTTCCCTCANGGNGGCCANGATGCGATGATGATGGGATTCATCTCACTGGGAACACTGTTCCATTACATGAGTCGTGTAACCAAAATGGACAAATTGCTGCCNCCAACGCTGGCAACGGTTGCGATGATCGGAATGATGCTGTTCANTGGTGTAACGCTTGAATTGCAATTGTTGACNACGATGGCATTGGTNAGNTTCGTTGCCTCNGGTGCCTATCTTGCNNTCCAGGGAGAGTGGCGTTCTGGCCTCCGCTCCGTCGCTCGACGAGATGAACGTATCCAAGAAATTGCAGCGAAACAACGTGTCCAAATCGCATACAATCAGACCGCAGAAGAAACCGGGGTCCAATTCATTGATCCAACCATGATTGAATTGGCTGAAAAGCAGAAAAAGCGAGCGAAACGAACCGGAACAACAGGGCAAATGGATCTCGAACTTGGCGATATTCAACATCGACCAAGCATCGTTCTCTCGTTCCTTGGGGTCACGATTTTTGCCTCTGTCTTCTTCGCTTACCTCAGCGGATCGGGCATCCTCGCATTGTTGTTGATGGGAGGTATTTCGTTCCTGTTCATCAGCCTTGCAAGGCTGCGTGCAGATTCGCTCAATTTGCGACTCGTTGATGTTCTTGGTGTTGAGATACCAATCGCAATTGCCATGGCAGGATTGGTCTTGGTCCACCTCGCCTCAAGAATGACACAGGGAACGGTTTTCTTGGAAGAGCAATACGATTTGCTCACGCTACTTGCAGCCCTCGTCGCCATGGGAAGTTTCGCATTGGTCGGCCGGGATGACCTCGGCGTTCGAATACCGAACGTTCTCGACATGGTTGTAGGTTTGTTGGTTATCGATCGCCTGTTTGGCGTTCTTGCTGGAGGCGAACTACCGATTCCAACGCTCACAAATCCGCTTGAGTTTTACGACTTGGCGTGGACGATTCCGGTATTTGGAAACGAGCTTCTCCTCGTGCTTGCAGCCCTTCTCTGGGATTGGGTTGAGCGAGAGCGTCAAAAGCGTGAATTGCAGGACCATCGTGGGGCTCTGGGTCGGATTTCATACGCTTTATCCATTCTGATTCTATCCTTCGGACCGGCCGCATTGTTGGCGTTAACTTTGATGCTCCTAAGGGGGTGGGAATGGAAACAACCTGCAGTCCTGATGATCGGTTTCATCGTCCTACCGTTAGCCTTGAATGAAACCGTTTGGTGGATTGAGCAAGAATTCAGCCTCACGCTGTTTGAGGTTTGGATGTCTTCCATCGCCATCGGTTTGATTGGTTTGTTGGCTGGGGGCGTTGCAACCTACACCGATCAAGGTCTGTGGATTTCAGCCTCGTTGTGGGTTGCTCAGGTTTTGTTCATCATCACAGGTGTCTTGTCACCCTCCTTGCTGTTGTTTGTTCTGCTGACGCTGGCCATGTCAACCACATCATGGGTCATCGGTGTGTTGACACTTCGCAGAGGTTGGCGAATCGTTGGTTTCCTCAACCTAGTGCTTGCATGGATTGTTGCCAGCGTTCTCATCTATCAGGGAATGACGTCCATGGCTGCACTCGCTTTGTTGCTCGCAACAGCAACCCTGCTTGCCATCATTACCTACCTTACACAGTCCAGGGATGAATTGCTTGCTTCTCAATAAGCAACGGGATTAAAGGTCCGCAGCAAGAGATTCTGCACGGAACGCATCAACAACATTGCATCGAATCCGGGATCGGGTTCTGAAAACCGTAGACTAACGCTGGTCTTTTCTTGTGTGCCGCTGTTTCTCAATCCGAAGCTGACGTCCATCCCATTCAACCGACAGCGAATCAGCATCAAATTGGCCTCCCCTTCCAAGCCGGTTCGTTGCCATTCTGTGACATTTCCGGCTTGGTACAAATGCATTCGGACCATGGATTCAACCGTATCGGATAACTCGTTTTGACCGTCCCACATCCAACGATTTGGATTTTTCACGCTCAGTCGTTTTTTCCAACCCTTCTGCATCGAATCCTCACCAACGCCTTGGAGGGCGAGCAATGCAACCAGCAGCGTCACTGAACCATCGCCAACGAGACTCCATTGGTTTGCGTTGCTTGGGTGTGGGGAGGGAAGAACAATGTGGCCTGAATCCTCGATACCGAAAAGCAGCGGCTGGTCTTCTTGCTCCGGCAAGTAGGAACCAAGCGCATGCGACAACCATCGGTCACCAACTGCAGTNTCAAANCCTTCCATNGTCGATTNCTCNTCTACGNTGGANAGAAGNCGCAGNTTCGATTCAATGCTCGCAGCNACNTTCCAAGNCTTTGGACAGGCNCGNAGAATTGCATCAGCGATATCATCNCCGTCAACNACTTCGACCCCATCGCTGGTCTCTCTTGCAAGCAAACAGCGATCTCCATCGCCATCCAATGCAGCTCCCAAGATCGACCCCTCGCCTCGTGNGGAGAGTGACTGAATCAGCAAATGTCCGCTGCTTGCCGTTTCATCCCAAGTCCATGATTGACCGGGAGAAAGTTCGCCTGCGCCNCAACCNTCGTTCATTGCAGCGGCTTGACCACTGACTTCTTCGACATCAAGTCCCTGACTNTGCATCCAATTTGCTAGCCATGATGCAGCATGGCCTTTGGACGAATCNAGGCGAAGTTCAACGGNGGAGGATAATTCGTATTCAAACANNGATTGGAACAAGTCCAACCTTCGCTCCAACCAATTCTGATGACTTACGGTGTGTTGNGCGTCGGGTTTCATCCATGCTTTTCGGTCCACTTCGTCAATTTCCCGATCTTCCTGCGAAAGTGAGTANGCTGTCTCAGAAACAAGTGTTTCATACGCTGGCATGGATTTTCGGCCGTGTGCATCAAACACTTTGATTCCAGAATCCGTTACAGGATTGTGACTTGCAGTGATCATGCAACCCAGCCGAGCGNCTGTTTCAAGAACTGCATAATGAAGCATCGGCGTTGATGAACAGCCGATGTGCACGACTTCGCAATTCGAGGCATGGAAGCCCAGCGTCAACCATGCCGCTAGGTTCTCGTTGTGTGGGCGGTCGTCCCATCCAATGACAACTTGGNTGCCTTTCCCATCCTCTGGTAAACAACGACCGAGCGATTCTCCGAGCAGTTTCATCANNTGCGGTGTTAGGAGTCGCTCGTCAANAATTTGCTCAAGCGCTTCCTCATCATCGCANGCATCCAGAGAAACACGNCCACGAATTCCNTCGGTTCCAAACAGATTGGTCATGGCCTTCCCTCATCGGAGTACGCTTNCANCAGGATGATANCCGCTGACGGTCGTGTTNGGGTGTACCATGCTGGATTTNCCGAGAACGGTNCCAGGGTTTGTGACAGCATTGCATCCGAGTTGNGCATCATCTCCAAGGATGGCCCCAAACTTGCGCAANCCTGTTTCTCTGCGAACATCGTTGAGCCANATTCCGATGTGTTTTCCATCGTTTCGTAAATTCGAGAGTTTGACGCCAGCACCAAGATTGGCGTTTGAACCCAGCACTGANTCNCCAACATAGTTGAAGTGNGGTGCTTTTGCGCCNGGGAGGAACAAGGAATGTTTGGATTCGCTTGCATGACCAAGGAGGCTTCCCNNCATCATCCACGTGTACTCTCGAACGTAGGCATGCGANCGAATTGTNGNATTTGTTTCAATNAAGCAAGGACCGATGAGATGNACGTGTGGCTCAATTGATGCTCCTTCNTGAACGTGGACGGGGCCNTTTCGTTCATCGATGGTCACNTACTCCACNCCCGCTGGATGGTTTGATCCAAGTTCTGCNAACTTGGCATCGATTTGCTGTTTGAGGCCGGATGGGTTGTTCGGATTCAACAACGACCANNCTGGTTCTGTTTGATTCATCATGCTGCGAGCAGNATCGGATGAAAAAAGAGCCTCNGGTTTGACACCNGCTGGCCAGTCCATGNNGGTTCGACNGACNTCGTCACATTGAATGTTTGGTCAACCCATTGCGTGATAGATGCGCTTCCCTGTGGTCGCGTCAAGTTTGAANCCAATTCTGTTTTTCATGTACCTTGGGATGAAATATCCNATNTTTCGTGCNGTTAAACCATGATTTCNCATCTTTCGCTCATTGGATAGATAAGCAACGATGTCAGCTGCTGAGCAACCTGGNCGATCNTCGATGTAGGTTGCAATNTCTGCCTTNAGNCGCTCCAATCGAGCGCTCTTNTGTGTCCCTTTTCCTTTCANTGCNGTCATGNTATANTCTNTGTTTGTTGAAGTATATGATACAATGATGGGATACCCGTGGGCGTCCCATGATTTTACCTGCAAAGGTTCNTGAAAGGACGGTTGACCGAAAGTTCATGGGCGAAGTNAAAGCGGTCACAGATTCTGAGTTTGANAGCACCCTNAANGANAACGAATGGGTTCTNGTCGATTTTTGGGCTGANTGGTGNGGNCCNTGCAAAGCAATTGCGCCNATATTGAACGATCTTGCGAGTGAGCGAGACATNCTGATTGCAAAGGTCGANACCGATTCAAACACCATGCATGCCGCTCGTCTTGGCGTGCGCGGTATTCCAGCANTGTTCCTGTTCCGTAACGGAACCATGGTCGACAACAAGAGCGGTATGATGACNAAGCCTGCANTGACAACTTGGGTTGACAATCACATGACNGCTGACGATTTCTGAATCACTCGATTCGTTTACGACGCTCAGTATCGNCTGATCCTACTTCACGAACGAGACGTTCNCGNAGTGCTTCATGCAACCACATNCCTCGATCNAGTTCGATGAGTAGGCCGTAATCAATCAGACGNTGAGGAGGCGTTCCNTCCCAGTCCAAACTGTTTGCAAGCGNTTTCCATGGGATTGGNTTTTCTGCAACGGCNAGCGTTGCCAAGAGTTCGCGTTCATCNTNTGGAAGCGGTGCTAANATCTCNTCATCCAAGAACCGNAGCCAATCTTCATGCGTTGGNTTNCCNTACANNTCAAGCATCTCAATCGCCANNGGATGNCCTCCTGTTCGCTCNTGNACATCGTTTGCATCAATGTCCTTTAGTTCAAGATCTTGCAACCATTGCGACGTTTCGTCNANCGTCAGGCCGGCCAAGGGCAACTCATCAACAATTTCACGTGTNTGGACATCNCTGCGATCNTAAAAATCCAAAGATGTTCGAGAAATCAAAACAAATCGGAGNGGGGTTTTCTGNGAAATTTGCAGCAATGCTCCAAGGAGATTTTTCGATTCGGCTGCGATATGATGGACNTCATCCAGNACAATCAGCCAGTAGGGTGGTGGTCCNCCNGGAGTAATTGAAAATCGTTCTCGGACGGTGTAAGCATCGGTCAAATATGCCAACAAGCGTCGTCGCCATGTATCGACATCAAGTGGCGCTCCAGGCCGCAATGGAAGCGTTTCAATNAGGTTGTAAGGGTCATGCTTTTCNTCGATTCCAAATCGATGCAAGAGGCTGACTGCAAGACCAACTTCTCGATCCCAAGGCTGACACGGATACCAGCAGATGGAGAGATTGGGTTGTTTGTCTTGCTTTCCAGCAAGCCACTCTGCTACGAGGGTTGACTTACCAATACCAGCGATTCCTGATACGATAGCGAATGCAGACCTGCCTTCAAACCACTCATCAAGTCGATTCAGTTCTTCATCCCGCCCACGTACTTTTCTCGTTTGAGGCGCACTCGTGTGGTAGGTCGCATGGACACCAGCAAGCGGTTGAAGCCGTCCAGGTGGTGGAGGCGAGTCTTCGTCGTCTTGCTGTTTGATCAATCCAAACCGAATGTCACCCCACGTCAAGACACCTTCGTGTTGTGCGTGCAAGAGGACTTGCAAAAGGGACATATCCGATGCTAATCGATCGGCGGCATCTTTGGATTCGATTTCGAGAAGTTGTCCACTCTTATCGCGAACCAAGACTTTGGTTTCTCCAAGTTTGCTGGTTCGCAATTTTGCCATGTCGCGACCTTCCTCGGTCAATTGCCATGTTTTCTGTCGCCGATCATCGTTTTGGATGGAGCGCGTATGTTCACTTACCCATCCCTTTCGAACAAGGTTTCGCATCGTGCGGCTTACATTTGGAGGATGTTGAGCACAAGCCTCTGCAATACCTGGACGTGTCAACGCTGCTGTGACGATGAATCGGTCAGCGAGATGGTCATGACGCAGGAGATGCAGCAAGACGCGGTCTGAGACAGCGACGTTGACTTTCGGAAGTCCCTCGGCCATGTGCATCTGTGGAGAATATCATGTTCAAGCGTTCCGATTCTCTGCATGAAAATTAAACATAAAGACCACAATTCCTAATAAGTCAGGTACATCCGAGGATTATGGAAAACGGGCTTCATCGGAAAAGAGGCCTGAGTTGCCTCCTCGTTTTCCTCATGATTGGGTTGGTTCTTACCCCTCTTGGCGTGCATGCTGCCGATAGCGATGGCGACGGTGTTGACGACACTCTCGACGACTGTCCATATGCGAGCGGTGACTCGACCGTGGACCGTGATGGTTGCCCAGATCGAGACGGTGATGGGACCTCGGACCTGCTTGATGGTTGGACCAGTTCAAATCCAAACTTTGTTCTTGATGGGAACAACCCACGCTCGACCGATTACAACGATGTTGAATTCTCCCCAGATGGTTTGGAGGTCGCAACATCGAGCGGTGATGGATACATCCGCATTTGGAACACAACCACTGGCCAGAACACACGCTCTGTGATTGCGGTTTCCAACGGTGGCGCTGGGAAGTTATCCTGGTCTGATGATGGCCGATTCATCGGCGTTACATCGCAAGCTGCAGATGAATTCAACATCTACTATGCATCCAACCTTACGTCTGTACACGGCGCATTGTCCTCCGATGTCGGAAGTGGAGACTACACCTTCGACATCGACTTATCACCCGATGGAACCATGGCTGCAGTAGCTATCGGGCGTTCAAATAACGGAGGTACAAACGGTGTCGTTCGTGTTGTTGATGTTATCAACGGAACAGTCATGCAGAACCTTAATCCTGGGAGTGAAAATCGATTCCACTCCGTCGACTTCTCACCAAGTGGGTCGCACATAGCGATTGGAACAGTTGGTGATTACTATGTCGTGGACGCTTCGAGTTGGGCAACAACACGAAGCGAAAGTGCACCTGCTGGCACAGTCAACTCAATCGCTTGGTCGCCAAGCGGAGAACACATCGCGATTTGCGAAGGTTACGTACAGAACCAAGGAGGTTCTCGCCTGCGCATTTTCGAAGCCGATGTTTGGAGCAATACGTGGACGAAATCCGCGTCAACCTCATGCTATGCATCCGATTTTTCACCGGACGGTAACCAAGTTGTCTTTGGTCTAGGGTGGTATGCTGCTGACGGAGCGACTGCAAAGATTTACGAAATTTCAAGCGGGAATTCCATCGATAGCTTCGCACAGGGTCGGCCCGGAGGGTGCTCTGGAACAGGGAACAGCAATCAGTGCGGCCAAAACAACGGCGTATCATGGTCACCTGACGGCACATACATCGCCCAAGCATTCGGTCGAAACGACGAAGGGTTCTACATCTGGAAGAGCGACCTTGACCCTGATAACGATGGTTGGAACACCACCGATCAAGGCGATGGAAAGGTCGACGAATTCCCCGACGACGGATCACAATGGGAAGACTCGGATTCGGATGGGTACGGCGACAACCCCGCTCCAGCACTCAACCCTGATTCCTGTCCACTCGTGTTTGGAAATTCAACCATGGACCGATTGGGTTGCCCAGATGTCGACGGTGACGGCTACTCCGATGAAAACGATTGGGCCCCGAGCAACAAGGAGCAATGGGTCGATGCAGACGGTGATGGGTTCGGTGACAATTACCTGTACGACATCGCATCCAATCAACTTCACATCAACCAACGCGGTGATGCATTCCCAACCGATTCAACGCAATGGAATGACACCGATGGCGATGGATATGGAGACAATTACGAGGATATCTCGTGGAACCAATACAGAGCGCCTGAATGGCCCGGCGTGATTATTTCTGGAGCACAGAACATCGACGTCTTCCCGCTTGATCGAACCCAATGGCGTGATACCGATGGCGATTGGGTTGGTGATGAGCAGATGAGTGATCGTGCTGATGGATGTCCAACCATTTGGGGCAATTCAACCTACGACCGTCTCGGTTGCCTCGACACGGACGGTGACGGCTATTCCGACCCAGACGCCAATTGGCCAGCCAAGACGGATTGTTATGGAGCTGACGCATTCCCAATCGACCCAACACAATGGTGCGACGAAGACAACGATGGATTTGGTAGCAACACCGATGGAAACGATGCAGATGATTGTCCAAACCAAGCAGGTTCCTCAACTGAGGATCAGAAGGGATGCCCAGATCGCGATGGAGATGGCTATTCCAACACAGGCGATCCATTCCCTGATGATGGCACCCAGTGGGAAGACTCAGATGGAGATAACTACGGGGACAACCCTGACGGCAACAATGCTGACTTCTTCCCTGATGATGCTTCTCAGTGGCGTGATGCAGACGGCGATGGATACGGAGACAACCCTGGTGGAAACAACGGCGATCGATTCCCCAACGACCCAACACAATGGTCCGATGCTGATAACGATGGCTTTGGAGACAATTTTGTTGACAACGATGGCGATGGAATCTCCGAAGGGAATTCCGATGTGTGTCCACAGACCTACGGCGAATCCATCGCAGCGTCTTCTCGTGGATGCCCGGACTCCGATGGTGACGGATACACCGACCCTGAAGACGCATTCCCGAATCAACCGCTTCAATGGGAGGATCAAGACGGAGATGGTTACGGAGACAACGTGCAATTTACAGACGGCGATGAGTGCATCGACGTATACGGAGAGAGCACCGAAAACGGAGTCCAAGGATGTCCTGATTCCGATGGCGATGGTCATGCAGACCCGTTCGGAGACTTCGTTGCAGAGCCTGATTGCACCGGTGCTGATGCATTCCCCAACGATCCGCTCCAATGGTGCGATAAAGACGGCGATGGGGTCGGTGACAATTACCAAAGCATCAACAAGACGGTGATTGACGAGGAGAACCCTGGATTGATGATCGAACTCTGTGAGCACATTGGAGATGCTTTCCCGAACGACGTTACTCAATCCTCAGACATCGATTGCGATGGACGAGGTGACAATGCAACAGGTATTGCTCCAGATGCATTCCCGCTGCGAAAGACTCAGCAGGATGACAACGATGGGGATGGTTACGGAAACAACTTCACCAACGGTGCTTACCGGCCCGACGAGTGTCGAAACGAGTATGGAACCTCAACAATCGATCGATTTGGATGCCCTGACAGCGATAATGACGGAATGTCGGACCTCAACGATCCTTGCAAATGGGATCCTGAAATCTCCACAGGCATCCCTGGGCAAGTCGTGTGTTCGATCACAGAAGATCCAAACAAATCTGCTGATGAGGGAGCTGTTGTAGAACTCGAAGCAGAGTCCTCGAACGTCATGCTCTATGCCATGGGTGGAATCATTACATTCATGCTTGCGGCAATCCTTGTAGCCATGTTAGCTCGGCAAGCAAGTCGCAAGAAGATGATGCGGGAACGTGCCCTTGAACGCAAGGCTGAAGAGCAATTTATGGATGAAGAAGAGCGTCGAGAACAGTGGATCAACTACTACGTTTCAAACGGCGAATTCGACAAAGCGAGGGAGCTTGGCTGGGTTGATCCAGCATCTCTTCCTGCATGGAAACAACACGAAATTCAACAGGAACAAGCTTTGCAGGCTTCGATTCCAACAATGCTTGACCTCGATTGATTTACGCAACGTTTGTACCGTTGCCCTTTAAGACAATGAAGGCTTTCCAGATTCATGGGAGAGGTGCGTATGCGTCGTTTTGTTGCATCATCGATGGTGATGCTCCTCGTACTCCTCGTTCCTGTAAGTGCTGAAGAAGGCGATGCTGTTCGCCTTGAAATCGAGGTCACCGATGAGAACCTCAAACCGTGGTACGGTGCGGGCGATACCCTTGTTTTGGCATCATCGATTCACAACGCCGGAGAGGCGACCTCAATCAATGAAGACCCTTCCTGTGGATCGATTCTCCGCATTGCAAATTCAGAGGGAGATCTTCTTGTCGACGAAAGCATTGGTTGCCGCGGACAGAGCCGTGGTCTTGACATCGGAACGGGAACAACCGCCCTTGACGAGCATCGTTGGGATTTGACCAATGCAGATGGCTCACCTGTTCCACCTGGAATGTACTCCGTCAGCATCGAACTCGCTGGCTCCGGTTTGATGGCTACCACCGAAGTTATGGTCCAGCAAAACGCCAACATCCCATCTGAATTGCTGATTGCAACATCTGTGGCGCACCGCGGTAGCCTCCTTGAAGTTGGAGAACCTTTCGTCGTCACATACGAACTGCACAATCCAACTGCGCAGACAATCGATTTGACTTCTCTCACGGATTGCCATCTTTTGCTTGACTTTGAAGGCGCACAACTTGGCCCAACTTGCAACGCTGGGGTGTCAACCCTCGAACCATTCGCCGTTGTTTCACTCGGACACACAATGATTCAGCCTGCATTTGCAGGCGATGCATCGTTGACAATTCAGACTCCGGATGGACTTGTTCTCGACACCTACGATTTCACTGTCGAAGACCGTGAAGTCCAATCTGTGCCACTCACAGCAAACATCAACACACTCTCAACCACCTACGCCCAGGGTGAACTTTTCGACGGCTCTCTTACGCTTTCAAACGATGGTGCAGAAAATGAGCTCCTCCGCTTTACGAACACGTGTCGAGCAACCTATTGGATCGTGGATGCGAACGGCGTTGCCTATGATTCCCTCAACCAAGCCAACTGTCGTGATGCGGAACTTGACGTCGTCGTCGGTGCTTCGTCGCAGAGCACTTTCCCACTGCAATCTTGGGCATTTGTCGATCAAGTTGGATGTTCAATGCCAAGCGGGAACTACGTCCTGGTGGCTGAAGTGCCTGAGTTTGGATATGCATCCTCCATCGATCTTGATTTCCGCCGTGTGCAGTCAGCAAACTGTGGAACAGGCTCCGCTCCGCTTCCTTCCTTGTCGATTGGTGTTGACGATGACAACAACCCTTTGTTCGAACTTCAGTTGATTGGAGCAGCAGAACAAACCGACATCCAATGGATTGACATTTGCAAGGCCTCCATCCAGTTATGGAACCTCGAAACTACCGAGAAGGTGATCGAAAAGAACGTCCTCTGCAACGACAACGAACGCATCGACCAAGCGCTCCGTCTTGCGCCCAATGATGTTCTTGAATTCACNCTCAGCGATTTGAATTCCCTTGATTATCAGGAGGNGGATTANCGTGTTTTCATCAACNTGGCAACCGATCAAGACCTTGTCCTTGAGCAAGAATTCACATGGCCGTTACAAGCAGATGTTGCGCAAGAAAACGTCGTCGATGACGAAATCTCGGAAGAGATTGCAATACTGCAAATCGATGGTACATGGAGCAGCGTGTTGACTTCAGATGGTNCATGTTGGATGTTGGAAGACGATGCAGGTACAATCCATATGCTNGCTGATTCTTTCCAGGCTTCATGGGCTCCTGAACATGGGACATTCGGTGTTTACGATGCACAACCAGCAGATGCTACAGCAGCCTGCGCACGATTCACAGCCGAAAGCTATGCACTCGTTGCGGTCGTACAAGAAACACCGCTGATTGAAGAAGAACCAGAAGTTGAGGAATCAGCTGCAGTTGAGGTTGATACGCAGGAGGAAGAGATCCTCCCCGACTGGGCTCCGCAAGCCGTCACTGTTCTGACGATCAGTGCAATATTATCCATGCTAGGGTTTGCAGCCTTCAACAATGAAGCGATTCGCATTTCAACTACCCTCACAGGATTGTGGCTGCTCGGATTCATTGGAAGAACCTCGGAAACAAGTGATGGACGCTTCCAACGTGGACGTTTGTTGGGATACTTGACTGCGAATCCTGGCTGTCATTTCCGAGCCCTCCTCTCTGCTTTGGAGATGAGCAATGGGCAACTTTCCCACCATTTACGGGTTCTCGAACAGGAAGAGAGCATCTGGCGACGAAAAGACGGTCGCCTTGTGCGGTACTACCCATTGACCAACACCCTTCATCCATTGCTGGAAGATGATGCTCTACCGGTTCCAATCCTTGCCCCTGATCCACTTTCTCTGCAGGGTAAAATACTGGTTTTACTCGACCATGATAGCCAGATGGGGGATTTCCCAACGCAGGCTGAGCTTGCAAAGCGACTCGATAAGTCACAGCAACTTATCTCACACCACTTGCGCACGTTGGAGAAGTATGGNCTAATNGAAGGGCGACGCATGGGTATGCGAAACCGCTACAAGTTGACGAAAGAAGCTATGTTCCTTCTTGAGACCAGCGATGCTTATCTGAAGAACGAGATGAGCCTCTGAATCCAATTTGCTGAGGTGGATTGAAGAAGGAAGGCTTTGAGGCGTTGTTAGCGTAGGACGTGTCGACATATCGGATGAGATGAAGACGACGGATGAGGTTGCATGGCAGCAGGCATGGAAAGATGCCAACGTTTTCGCTTCCGTTGATGATGTATCCAAACCCAAATTCTACTGTTTGGAGATGTATCCTTACCCGTCTGGAAAAATGCACATGGGCCACGTTCGAAACTATTCAATTGGCGATGCAGTCGCCCGTTACAAGCGAATGAAGGGATTCAACGTTCTCTACCCAATGGGTTTTGACTCGTTCGGAATGCCTGCAGAGAATGCCGCTATTGCAGAAGGAGGTCACCCCCACGACATTACAGAGAAGAACATGGCTTCCATTACACAACANATCAAGCGCATGGGATTCTCATATGATTGGAGTCGCTTGCTCAAAAGCCACGACCCGAATTATTACAAGTGGAANCAACTGTTNTTTACCCGATTTTTCAAGTCTGGGCTTGCATATCGTGAATTTGCTCCTGTCAATTGGTGCAAATCCTGTTCAACGGTTCTCGCAAATGAACAAGTCAAGGCTGGACGCTGTTGGCGATGCAATGGGCCTGTTCGCCAGAAGGACATGAGTCAATGGTTCATCGACATCACGAAGTATGCTCAGCAATTGTTGGATGGATTGGATACCATCGAATTCCCAGAAAGCGTTCGATTGATGCAAGAAGACTGGCTCGGCCGCTCGGAAGGAGCAGAAATCGAGTTTGGAATTGATGGAAGCGATGAAGTNATCCGTGTGTTCACAACCCGTCCTGATACACTCTTCGGCGTCACATTCGTCACCCTTGCACCTGAACATCCGCTTGCAGAGCAATTGGTCAAAGGGACACAATATGAGGCAGACTGGAAGGCCATGCACGATGTGTACGCCAACATGAGTGAATTTGATCGGATCAAGAATCTCAACAAAAAGGAGGGAGTGTCATTGGGTCGATTCGCTATTCATCCACTGACCGGAGAAAAGATTCCAATATGGGCCGGAAACTTTGTTCTTGCAACCTACGGAACAGGAGCTGTGATGGCCGTTCCAGGACATGACGAGCGCGATTTTGACTTTGCACAAACCTATGGTTTGCCCATTAAACGAGTGTTGATNGAAACCNAAGAGGATGATGCCAGCGATGCACTTGAAACTGCATTTANCGAAGATGGCTACATGGTGAATTCAGGGCTCGAGGGTTTTGATGGGGAATTCGGTGATGATGCTCGTGCCAGTGTCATCGACGCCCTCGAGGAGGCTGGAAAAGGTGACAGGCAAATCAACTGGAAGATTCGTCCTTGGTTGATTAGTCGTCAACGCTACTGGGGAACACCAATTCCAATCATCCATTGTGAAGACTGTGGAGCAGTCCCAGTCCCTGAAGATCAGTTGCCTGTTGAGCTCCCACGCGACGTTGTATTTGATGGGAAAGGGAATCCGCTCGAAACTTCAGAATCCTTCCTCAATGTTGACTGTCCCNAGTGTGGAAAACCTGCACGAAGGGAAACTGACACAATGGATACCTTTGTTGATTCATCCTGGTACTTCCTACGGTACACGGATGCGAACAACCTTGAGCGGTGGTACGATTCAGACATTGCAGATTATTGGATGAACGTTGACTTTTATTGTGGAGGAATTGAACATGCGCAGATGCATTTGATTTACGCTCGATTCTATACCAAGGCACTTCGAGACCTCGGGTTCCACACAATCGACGAGCCGTTCAANGAACTTCTTTGTCAAGGCATGGTNAACAAGAGTGCACCATTCTGTGAAACATGCTCCGTAACACTCTCCGTTGACCATTGGGGTTCACCATGCNCACACTGCGATTCCCCACTCGGTGAACGCTCCGCAAAGATGAGTAAGTCGCTTGGGAACACGGTTTCACCCGAACAGATGATCGAGCAATTTGGAGCGGATACCGTTCGATTGTTCATTCTCTTCGCTGCAAATCCGACAGCAGGTATGGATTGGTCCGACTCAGCTGTTGAAGCAAACCATCGAGTTATGCAACAATTGCAAACAATGCCGGACATGCTCTTGGGTTGGGACAAACCTGCTCATTCCATCGACGCATGGATGCTTGCACGACTACGGCAGCGTCTGCAACAATGGTCGGATGCCATGGACCGATACGACCTGCGTAGAGCCGTTGAATGCTCGCATTACGACATGGTCAAGGACATCAACTGGTACGTCCGACGCGGTGGTGGGAGCGCCCACGTCGGCCGAGAACTGCTCGACGCATGGACGCATATGATTGCCATTGCTACACCGCATCTCGCAGAAGATTGGTGGGCAATGCTTGGTGGAGAAGGCCTTCTTGCAGGCCACGTCATGAGCGAGAATACGCCCCTCAGTGAGCAGGACCAAGCACTTCTCGACGGTGAGGCTCTCCTTCGAGATCTTCTCGAACAAGCACGAAAGGTACGCAGTGTCGCTGAGCGTCACATCGAAGGTGAAGCAACCTCGCTAACCATCGTTACTTCTGCACCTTGGCGAAACCAAATGGCAGAAATGGCCTTGGCTCATCTCGCAGAAGGGAACAATGTCAAATCCTTCATGGGAATTCTTACCCAATCCGATCTCGCACAAGGTGAAACCCGTGGTGAACGACTCGGTTTCTGGAACAAGCGAATGCTACCGCAGGTGTTCAAATGGGACGATGAGAAGAAGCGTATTCTTCTTTCAGAACTGGATGAAACCGGCGTTTACGCAGCCGCCTCGAACTTCATCGCAGATGAACTTGGACTCGAATCTGTTGTGATTGTACGTGGTGATAGTCAAGAAGATGCGACCGGAAAAGCAGGCGTTGCAATGCCTCTTTCTCCAGCGTTTGTCTATGCTTGATTTTCTTCAACGGTTGTTGGTACTTCTTCAACGCGTTCAGGTTCTGTCGCCACTGGTGGGATTGTCTTCTGTGGAGAAACAACTGGAGCCTTGACCGGTTTGAAAGTCATATAGCCTGCAACACCCGCAAGTACGAGTGCGATAAGAATCAAAACTTGGTTGATGCCAAACGAGGATTCTGAATCCTCGCTTATGCTTTCAACCTCAACCTGCTTGCACCCGTCCGCATCGACTTTTTCGCCCAAAGGCGATGAAGGGCAAAGATCGTTGTCATTCAATACACCATCTGAATCTGTATCAGCCTGTTGAGCAGAACACCCAGCACCGTCAACAATGGTGCTCAGTGGAGTACGTGGGCAGATGTCTGCCTCATTGAGGACACCATCTGCATCGTCATCAACGTCTTCAGCCCCGTCAACACAACCATCGGAGTCAAAATCTTGAGAGGGCAAAACGGGTCCTACCAATCCGCGTGGACAGAGATCGAAGATATCATCAAATCCGTCACCGTCGTCGTCAGGGTCCTCTTCATCATCGTGACATCCATCCTGATCATGATCGAGAGAGATGTTCATCGCATCCCAGTTTCGATAGCCTTTCGGACACATGTCGAATTGTGTACTGCCGACCATGTCCAGCTTCGCATCGTTGTCATCATCAAGATCGTTGATGCTGTCTTGGCAACCATCACGATCCCAGTCATTGAATTCGACAGAGTCCCAAAGAGCGAGGTCTCGGGGACACAAATCTTCGATGTTCGGAATGCTGTCGCCGTCCTCATCCAAATCACAACGATCGCCGATTGAATCACCATCAAGGTCCTCTTGGCCTGGGTTTGAGGTTCCAGGACAGTTGTCTCGTTGATCCACAAAACCGTCTTCGTCCGTATCAACGTCCGAACATCCATCACCTTCGACATCGCTTTCCGGGGTTGAAACCCAACCGAGTGATCCTTTTGGACAAGTGTCAAGGTGGTCAAGAACCGTATCGTTGTCATCATCAAAGTCTTCATCTGCGTCTCGACAGCCATCACTATCATGGTCGGTTCCTGATGTACTTGTCCAACCAACTTCCCCTTGCGGACATGCGTCAAGGTCGTCAGCAATTCCATCGTTATCGTCGTCATCGTCACAAACATCGCCAAACGCATCGGATTCAAAGTTGGCTTGATCGGAATTCGCAACTCGCGGGCAGTTGTCAATCCCATCGAGGACCCCATCTGCATCGAGATCGGTTTCATAATGCCAAATGCCGCCGTCTTGGGCCCCAACAGAAACAATGGAATGATTCGCAAAGATTCCAGATTCTTCAAATGAGAATGCAATCATTGAACCACCTGAAGACGATGGAACGATTTCATAGACGCTATCTCGCCCCTCGCTTCCACCCATAAGGGCCCATTCCCAGGTATTGTCCAAATCATATTCTGCCAAGAACACGTCCGTTCCGTAGTATCCTGTATCATCGTCGTAATCGACGAGCATTTCATCGCCCAGCATGAAGCCATAGGTGCTTATGCCGGCATAAATGGTTGAACCGGATGATGTTTGGTAGGCAGCGCTGAACATTTCGTATCCCGGCCCTCCTTCGATGTTCAAACCGTCCCATGCGCCATTGGTTGTGATGTCGGCTTGGAATGCATCGAACCACTGCGTCGTATCGCTGTAATCGGTTCCGAAGGTAGCGTTCCCCTCAATGGCCCCAAACACTTGCACATCCGATCCTGCGCTGGCAACACAGCCGTTCGCAAAGTCATCACCTGAACCACCTGCTTGCTGGAACCAATCCCAATTGGTAGCACCGTACTTTGCAACGGCGATGTCACCTCCTCCGTTGGAATCCAGAACCCCAATTTCTTCAAAAGCGAGTTGCCCGATGAACGTGAAGGCGATGAACGTCTCGCCAACACTGTTTTGACAGAAGCCTCCGAATGGTTCAATGCCACTATCAGACAGTGCGGAAAATCCGCTTGAGAAAACGCCGTCTTCATCGAAAATCATTACTGCGATGCTCGGCTCTGGACCGCCTGCAAAGATTGTCTGATTCATGTCAAGAATTTCCTTGAACAGAACACTCACGTGGATTTGATCGTATTCATCAACGAACAAATCGAACATCAGAACTTCCTGGTGGTTGGCAACGGATACAGCCCACTGCCACCCTGAATCAACATCGTATCGAGCGATGTATGCATTGCCCTCATCGGAATCTTCGTTTTTCCCAAGCGTTGGTAATGAACCCAACGTCATGTTGCATTGGAGTCCAGCGCTTCCCAGACAATATGCACCTGCAATGATGAAATCGCCGTCACTCATGATGGCGAGGCTTTCGACGGTGTCCACACCGATGCTGCCAAACGATTCGCTGAAGTTCCATTCACTCGTATCATTCACGATCGCAATGAATCCATCCGTATCATCGAATCCGAGTTGGTTGGAATTATGGCCGTTTTCTCCTATGAGAATCGAAGACGTGAAGGCTCCGCCTGCAAGCACTGAATTGTTCTCGAGTGGCGCTAGAGCGTTGATTGTGTCTTCACTGAATCCACCAGCAGTTGCGACCCATCCAAGTGAAGTGGCTTCCTCTGAGGAAAACTGAGGCGCTGACTCAGAATCAAGCGATACCAGTTGTGCATGAGGCATCGTCGCTAAAAGAAGAGCAAGAACGATGAAAACAGGGCGAAGCATAGTTCTGTGACGAACTGCCACTTCATGAAGGTGTTGCGTTGCGCCACATTCAACGAATATTGACGATTGGTTCAAAGACGGTCGACGTTGAGGTTCAATCATGTCACAAGACCGCCGGCCAAATCGCAGTGGCCAGCGGCGGTCTCGAAATCGACGACGGTACGGTGGGCCTCGGAAAGCCAACCTCATGGAACAAACCAAAAAAGAACTTGAAGAACACAACCTACGCGCAAATCTTCGATTTGATTACGAACGAACAGGCGTTCAACCGGTTGGACTTCCAGACGCCCCCGGAGATGTGAAATCGTTTTCATTTGAATGGAAATGTGAGCCTGTCTCACTCTTGGATGAAGGAAAAATGGCAGAATTTGTTGTCCGGAAAGGTGAGTTCGGTTGGCTTGATGATGATCGAGTTGATGAAATTGCTCACTTTGCAAAACCGCTCTCTATTTCTGCAGATCAAGCATTATCACTTCGTTCTGCACTTCTACAGCAGAAGACTGTTTATGGGCATCAAGCAATGCGGAATCGTGGTCGTCAGATCTATCGAGATTACAAACAGGGCATGACTGTGGTCGAATTGTCAAAAAAATACGACTTCCCCCCGATGAATATTTTTCGACAAATTCTTTCCGAGAAGGGTTGGTCGAAATCAAAAATCAAGGAATCTGTTCGTGCTCCCTCGAAGTTTTCCGAGCGAGAGCGGAAGGAGTTTGATGCTGCAGAAGAAGCTGATCGTGTTTCAAACGTTGACCAGAGCGAAACTCATCTTCGAGCCGATGCGTTTGAAACAATCCTTGCTGATTGGTTTGAGGAGCAAGGTGTACGCCTTCGACGCCAACCTGAACTTGTAAAGGAACAATCAGCGGAGATTGGGCGTCCAAAAGTGACGCCTGACATTCTTTTCCTCGACCATGTTGAAATCAACGGTCAACCGGTTGCATGGATTGATGCAAAGCATTTCTACGGGGCCGACGTAGGTTTTCAGCGAAAGAAGATGCTCAAACAAATGATGCGATACATCAACGAATGGGGCAGCGGAGCAATCGTATTTCGCCACGGATTTTCAGAGAATCTCTACATGGCGGGTGTTACAATGCTGGACGCAAGTCCGCTTGACCTGACATCATTGCAAGACCGCCCCTAGAAGTTTCGTTGTGGAGCGATTCTTGTCAGGGTCGAGTCCAAATTCAACGTTTGAAGACGTTCCGATATGTCACTCAAATCTTCAACATCAAGGGGTTGATTTGCCATCAAGGGTAACAAAACACAGGATGTTCCGAGCATGCATAATCGTGCGCGTATTTGTGCTTGGAGATTGAGTTCATTGATGACGGATTGAACCAATGCGAGCATGGATTGACGGGATGGTTCCTCCAACATCTTTGATGCCCGTCCGAATGTTTGAGCTTCTTGCAACAACTCATTCCATATTGAAGATTCCCAGTTTCTCTCTGCAAGACGATTGACTGCGGCATCACCTGCCCGGGTAATATTGGTCTTCCACGTCGAATCATCGATGTATTCCGAGGTATGTTTCGAGGCACTTGGTTGCCAAATCAAAAGAATTGGCGAATCGAGAGAGAAACTCTTGGCGAGACCTGGTGATGGGGGTGAGCCAGGGTGGGTTCGAAGTTCAACACCTCCAACATAGATTCCTAGTACATCTCCTAGTCCTCCTGAGTACCTGCGTTCGATGTGATGTGCTGCTCGGAAATATTGAGGTTGCTTCCCTTGCTTGGTCATCTCAAAGCATGCGAGAGCAAGCGCAGACAAGCCTGCAGCAGACATTCCGAATCCTTGGCTGAGTGGAAGTTCAATATCGACGGTTACCAAATAATTGGTATCGGACGGCAGAAGTCTGGCCAGCCGTAATTCATCGATAAGATCTGCATACATCGCATGGCACAAATCTGCATCAGCATCAAAGGCGTTAATTTCAACATGGGTTTCGCCTTTGGCTTTGATTGGAGGAATGTCTTTGTCCCATCCAGCCATTTCTTGACCTTCCTCGATTGTCTCTCCGCGTCCCGTCTCTTGGATTGAAACGCGAACACCTTTGTCAAGGCAGATTCCTGCACCTCGACTACCTTGATTGCGTGGGAGCAATGCATCGTCATGAATTGAGAACAGTAAGGTGATGTGGCCACCAACTTGAACTGTTGCCATGGACGAGCCATCTCACCAAGAATCATCAAGGTGGCGGAGGGAACACAATCGAATCAAGCAAATGCTCGACCGAGGTCTTCGCCGAGGTCGCTGAAGCGAGTCTTCAGTTCTTCGATGGCAGAGTTGAACACTGCTTCTGGAGCAAGTGAACCGTCGGTTTCGTAGGAGAACACGAAGCTTCCATCGATCTTGTTGAAGACGATTGCATCATCGAAGTCGCCGTCACGACCTGTACCGTGTCCGACTTGGTGCATGGCCTTCTCAAGATCGAGAACGGTTGATACATCGCTGCACTTCTTGTTGGAGAAGAGTTTTGCATCGATTGGTCGTCCATCGCTTGTCTTGAGATCAAGATCAAACAGGACGGAGGCCTTCTTTGGCTTCTTCAGTTCAGCTTCGTGACGTGGTTGGAAGGTTACAGCGGATGCTGCAGACCACTTTGCATGGTCGCGACCGCGGCCAAGCGTTGCAAATGCAATGAATTCAAGGAATTGACCTTGAGCGAGGTAAGTAATTGGAATTGATTTCATCTCTTCACTGATATCGAAGGTAGGATCGGATACGTTGGTCAAATCACCTGCACGAACGACATGGAACGGCTCATCGCTGTCTGCGGATGGACCTTGTACGTTGAGTGTGTAGAGAACTTGACACATTGGGCAGCCACGGTCTTCTTCCGCCATGTCCTTACAGTTCATACATTCGAANGGAGAAACGATGCTGTTGTCTGGGCATGTTGGAATGGGAATCATTGCCAGACGGTGTGCGATAACCTCGTCCGGGAGTGCGTTGACGGATTCGAAAATTTCACCNCGGTTGTTGTCTTGATTGACACCAAGTGTGAACATCACCTTCTCGATGGCCATTTTTGGTACATCGGACATGATTGCACGTCGAAGTGCGTTCACTTGAGATGCGTCAACATCTTCGATNAGAATCTTCATTTTGTTTCCTTTTGGATACCCTTCAACNACGCTTGCCTTCATGTTTATTCCTCCATNTCAGACACGTCGTCCACGTCGTCCACCCTTTTTCTTGGTGCCGTCGTGGGCGATTGGCGTTACATCCTCGATTCGAGTGATGGTCATGCCTGCACGTGTCAGTGCTCGAATTGCCGCTTGTGCNCCGGGTCCTGTGTTGTTGGACTTGTTTCCACCNGGAGCACGGTACTTGATGATCAGTTGCGAGAATTCNTTGTCCTTGAGCATNTCAGCGAGACGCTCAGCGGCACGAGTGGCNGCGAATTGGCCACCACTGTCCTTGGACGATTTGACAACNTGTCCNCCNGAGCANGTACCNATGGTTTCGGCACCGGTCATATCGGTCGCCGTCATGAGGATGTTGTTGTAAGACGAAAAGATGTTGACGATGGCTCGGCGNGTCATCAGGCTTCACCTCCNTCTTCTGCACTTGGTGCTGNTTCGGCAGCTTCNTTGACTTCATCAGCGAANGGCTTTGTTGCTTCNGGGTCNACTTCNTCCTCATCAGCAGCGTATTCTGCCATNTCACGGCGTCCGTCAATTGCCTTGCGNATTTCGTGNTCTGGATTGTTTANNTCACTGGATGGGTGNTACTGAATCATTTCTTCTTCNTCACGGTTGACNGGATACGATGGGATGGTCACTTTTTGNTCNCCGATGCAAATGTGNCCGTGGGTCACGAGTTGNCGAGCCTGCTTGAGTGAGCATGCGAGCCCNTTGTAGTAGACCTGTGCTTGGAGTCGACGNTTGAGGATGTCTTCGGCGCTAAGCGACAAAATATCGTCAAGGGAGGCCTCGCTTGTAATGAGGCCTTTGAGGTGAAGCGAGCGAAGAAGGTCATGCATCTCTCGCATTCCGTGACCTTCTGTGGTGTCGATCATACCGATGAGACGCATGGCTTGGCGTCGATGGCGTCGGAGCTGAGACTTGGCCTTCCAGATCTCTCGCATGTTCTTCAAGCCGTGATTGGCTTGGATGAGATGTTCTTCTTCGATTCGTGCCTTCTTCCAAGGATGAGGCGGCGTGTCGAACTTTGGTCTGGAAAACTTTGGCTCACCCATGCTTCATCACCCTCATACTTTCTTTCGGCTTACACCGAGTGTTAGGCCACCACGGCCGTTGCTTCGTCCACGTTGTCCACGGACCTTGTTGCCGCTAGCGTGTCGAACACCACGATAACATTTCATGGTTCGAAGACGGTTGATGTCTTCTTCGAGTGTGAGTTTAACTTCCTGACCGGTCAGGTGAATGTCGTTTCCGGTCTCGACGTCCGCTGCACGGTTAACCATCCAGTACGGTACGTTGTTGACGTAGTCCTCGATTGCAAGTCGTAGCGTTTCTTGCTGCTCTGGACCGAGGTGGCCGGCCATTCGAGCAGGGTCAAACCCTGTCGCCTTGCAGATTTGAATCGCACTACGTACGCCGATTCCTTTAACCGATGTCAGAGCGGATGAAAGCGGCTTCAAACCGTCCATGTCCGTGTCTGCCATTCGGAGAATGTATGAAAAATCGTCGCCGAGTTCCTCTTCTTTTCCTTTTGCCATTCGAGTCCACCTTACGTTGCGACATGATGTCGAGCAGTTTTCCGACCAACCTCCCCTATATCAAGACCGCGATGCAGGGGTCCGATTTCAGGTATCAGAATTCTGTGGATATTGAACACACAGAAGAAGGTGATTTGAGGTTGTATGTCGGGTAAGAAACGCTTTCCTGCGGCCTTGCCGGTTGCGCATCTGACGATCGATGCTCCCCTGCAGTCGCGGTTGCAACTCGGCATCAACGCCACAACGTATCGTCATTGCCGAAATATCATTGTCGAGTGCGACCGCAACAATCGCGTCAATGTTGGCCTCGTCAAGATCAACATCGAGGACATCCACAACTCGTCCGGAAGCAACCACGAATGGGTGTGCTTCGTCTTTGAGTGGTCCGTTGTGGTGGATGCGTGGACGTCGATGAGAGGATTCAGCCCATCGTATGTCAGAAGCGTTGCTCAATTGTTCATGCAACCAAGCATCCGCCAGCCCGCTTTCAACCAGTGCAGCATCAAGAATGGTAACCCACTCGTTTCGTCGTGCTGATTGGAGGCCGTGCCGGTTTGTTTGTGTTCTTTCATGCTGCTCAATCACAGCATCGTCTCCTGCAAATGTGCGAGATAATCGAACGAAGCGTTTGGCCACATCTGGTGTTGCTACACCCCCAAGCCAGAGCTCGAGTCGATCGACGCGACCTCCTCCTCGCGACATCCAAATCCACGT